>JALEMS010000038.1 GCA_022768185.1 Clostridiales bacterium
TTTGAGGGCGCAGGCCCCGCAGTTGGTGTCAATGACGGTGAGGGTCCACCCGTTCCCATTCCGAACACGGAAGTTAAGCTCACCGGTGCCGAAAATACTTGTCTGGCGACGGACCGGGAAAATAGGGCGATGCCAACACAATGAAAGCGCTGTCTCAGAAGAGACAGCGCTTTTCTTTTATCCACGAGGGCGGCTGGCCGGCATAGAAGTGCCGTTTGAGATGTTGAAATATCAGGCTGCGCTATTATGATTTGTGAAATCGAGGTGCGTCAATGAGAGCCATTGATATACAGGGTATAACCAATATGGAGCTTGTTCGAGGAGGAACCGACGAATGGTACTGGTCAACGGATTATATTCACGGCGATCTCTATGAAGCGGAAGAACTGTTCCGGCAGAGGCATCCGGTGCGGAGCAATCGAATGTATCTTATTCACTATCCAGACGGTATGGTCTATGAGCCTGTACCGCCTGCGGACGGGCAATATCTTGGCTGTCCCGTGTATGAGCATGGTGCTGTTATACTGCTGGCGGTGCGTTTTACGGAGGGCTTGATAGATATTCTGCGATTCTTGCCGCAGCACGAGAAAACACAACAGGTTGCCCAGCTGCCCTTATCTGCGGTGAAGAATTGCTATAACCTGATCCTCCACACCTCGCCGTTATCACTGACCCGGCAGCCAAATGACGGCATGTTCGAGCTTATCTGGCCTGAACAGGTGAGCTTTGCAATCAATGGTCGAGAATCGCTTAACTTTCGTGATGGCGACAAACTCTATTTCAGTATTTGGTATGAAGACCCGCACTATCGGGAAGAGACGCTGGTGCGGGCGCTGCAAGATGGCACGATTTTGAATCGATTCTCCGGAGATATCCGAATTATGCCAAATGGAGAAAAATGGCTAATAAAATAAGCCTTTTGAAATCCTGAATGGTGAGGATAGTTGGCGGTTTCCGGTTTGTCTGACAGCATGCTGCGACAGCAAGAAGAGCGAAGAGGCAGTCCCGGAATCAAGGCATTCCGGGACTGCCTCTTTGCGCTGCTTTTGGCTGAATATATCCACGATTGTCGGTCTCACGCAGGCAAGACCCGGGCGATAAGGAGAATCCTGCGCGTCAGCGCAGAATTTCGTAGCCGCTTTGGGCCAGAACTGCCAGCGCCCGTTCGTAATCGTGCTGCTTTACAAGGATATAGTCTGTGTTGAAGGTGGAGATGGCAAACAGTCCGATCCGATGCTCTGCCAGCAGACCGGAGAGCCTTGCCAGAATGCCAATCAGTGAAAAGTCCAGAACCCCCTCTATGCGGAAGGCGCGCCAGCCGTCCGAGCGATCGGTCGCGTTGGCGGGCGCATCGCTGGTGAGGCATACGAGAGAGAGTTCCTCATCTGTTTTCCCGGCGAAGCAGAACTCCGAATTCCAGTTTACCTGCGAAAGATCTGCGACCTTGCAGACGGAGAAATCATAGTCCAATCGCTTGATCTGCATCGGGGTTTCCTCCGTATCCAAAAGTGCTGTTCTGTCAAGAAGCACCGGCAGGCTGATCGGCCTGCCGGTGCTTCAGCGCTTCAGCTCTGATAATCAAATTCCATACCGCACATGCACACGGGGTCGCCATCCTTGACGCCGGCGGCTTCCATGCGCTCAAAAACGCCCTCGCTGCGCAGCACGCGGTCGAACCACATGCGGCTTTCGTAATCACCGAAGTTGACTTTGCTCATCAGGCGCTCAAGCCACAGACCCTCGACGATCCATTCTTCGCCGCTGCGTGTGATGGTGATGTCGCCCGGCTCCTGCTGCTCCGGCTCCGGCTCGACGTAGTCCGGCTCATACACGACGATGGGAGGCAGCGTGTCGAGCATGGCGGCGGCAGCACGCACCAGTTCGCCTGTGCCGGCGTGAGCGGCGGCAGACAGCTCAAACAGCTGGAAGCCGGCCTCCTCCACACGCGCGCGCAGGCGCGCAAGGTTGTCGCTGCCCTCCTCGAGCAGGTCACACTTGTTGGCAGCAACGAGCTGCGGGCGGGTGGCCAGCGTCGGACTGTAGTTGACCAGCTCTGCGTTGATCGCCTCAAAGTCTGCCACAGGGTCGCGTCCTTCGCTGCCGGAGACGTCGATGACATGGATCAGGAGGCGGCAGCGGTCGATGTGACGGAGAAAGTCGTGCCCAAGGCCAGCGCCATCGGCGGCGCCTTCGATGATGCCGGGAATGTCGGCCAGCACGAAGGAGCTGCCCTCCGTGACCCAGACGACGCCGAGATTGGGAAACAGCGTGGTGAAATGATAATTTGCGATCTTAGGGCGCGCACGGCTGACCACGGACAGCAGCGTGCTCTTGCCCACGTTGGGGAAGCCGACCAGTCCCACGTCTGCCAGCAGCTTCAGCTCCAGCGTCAGCTCACGTGCCTCGCCCTCGCCGCCCGGACGGGCAAAGCGCGGTACCTGGCGCGTGGGCGTGGCGAAGTGCTGGTTGCCCCAGCCGCCGCGTCCGCCGCGGGCGGCGATAAACGGTTCGCCGTCGGACATATCGTGCAGAATGCCGCCGGTTTCCCGGTCGCGCAGCAGCGTGCCGCGCGGCACCTTGATGACAAGGTCCGCCCCGCTTTTGCCGGAGCAGCGCTTACCCTGACCGTCCGAGCCGTCGGCTGCGACATATTTGCGCTTATAGCGGAAGTCCATCAGCGTGGACATGTGATCGTCGACCGTGAAGATGATGTTGCCGCCGCGTCCGCCGTCTCCGCCGTCGGGGCCGCCGGCCGCAACGTATTTTTCGCGGTGGAAGGACACGGCACCGTTTCCGCCCTTACCGGCCCGGATGGTGATGTTGGCTTTATCGACAAAGGATGTGGCCATGGATGGAATACCTCCCGTTTCTCAAAGAAACAGGGGCGGCTTTCGCCGCCCCTGTGATGCTGCATGTCTTACTGAGCGATGTCTTCGTACACGGAGACCTTCTTGCGGTCTCTGCCGAGACGCTCGAAGCGGACGACGCCGTCTGCCAGAGCAAAAAGCGTATCGTCATTGCCGCGGCCGACATTGGTGCCCGGATGGATCTTGGTTCCGCGCTGTCTGACCAGGATGTTGCCGGCAAGGACAAACTGACCGTCAGCTCTCTTGGGGCCAAGGCGCTTGGACTCGCTGTCGCGCCCGTTCTTGGTGGAGCCCATACCCTTTTTATGTGCCATGTATTACACCTCCATTAGTCAAAATCAAATGCGGAACACTCAGCCGACGATGGATTCGATCTGAACCTTCGTGTACGGCTGTCTGTGACCCTGGGTGCGCTGATAGCCCTTCTTGGGCTTCATCTTGTAGACGCGGACCTTCTTGGCCTTGCCGTTTTTGACGACGTTGGCGTTGACCACTGCGCCTGCGATGACGGGGGCGCCGAAAACGGAGCCTTCCTCAGTGATGACGGCGAGGACCTTGTCAAACTTAACGGTGTCGCCTGCCTGGACGGGGAGCTTCTCGATGAAGACCACGTCGCCCTCGGCAACGCGATACTGCTTGCCGCCGGTTTCGATGATTGCGTGCTTCATGGTACCTTCCTCTCATGGTGGAATCTCGCTTGTGCGGGCGGGGCGAACCCTCTTTCAGCCCGTTACAATGCGGCCTTACTACTTTAACACAAACAAAGACTGCTTGTCAACAGCAATGTCTCTTTTTCTTTGGAAATCAGGCCTTTTTCTGGCGGCGCAGCGCATGGACGATGTCCCGTGTGTCACGGGCGATGACCAGCTCCTCGTTTGTGGGGATCACCAGCAGCTTCACGGCGCTGCCCGGGCCGGAAATATCGGTCCAGTGGTCGTGGCCGTAGCACTGGGCGTTGGCCTCCTCGTTGACGCAGCAGCCGAGATAGCCAAAGTGGGAGAGAATCTCCGCACGCACCTGCGGCGAATTTTCGCCGATGCCGGCGGTGAAAATGATCGCGTCCACACCGTTGAGTGCAGCGACGTATGAGCCGACCACCTTGGCTGCCTGGTAGGTGAAGATGTCCAACGCCAGCCGGCAGCGTGTGTCGCCCTCTTCGGCGGCATGCAGCAGGTCGCGGAAGTCGGGCGAAACGCCGGACAGGCCGAGCATGCCGGATTTTTTGTTGAGGATGTGCAGCATCTCGTCAATGGTATAGCCGTATTTCTTCATGAGAAACTGCAATACGGCGCTGTCGATGTCGCCGCAGCGTGTGCCCATCGGCAGGCCGGGCAGCGGCGTCAGGCCCATGGAGGTGTCGATGCATTTGCCGTATTCCACGGCGGCAACGGAACTGCCGTTGCCGAGGTGGCAGCTGATGAGCTTGAGCGACTCGAGCGGCCGGCCCAGCATTTCGGCGGCAGCGGCGGTGACATAGCGGTACGATGTGCCGTGGAAGCCGTATCGGCGAATCTGGTCGTTTTCATAATATTCATAAGGTATGGCGTAGAGGAATGCACGAGGCGGCATCGTCTGATGGAAGCCGGTGTCGAACACGGCAACCTGCGGAATGTCACCCATGATGTGCGTACAGGCATGGATGCCGGTGATCTGCGCAGGGTTGTGCAGAGGAGCCAGGGGGATGCAGCGCTCCAGCGCCTGCATGACCTCGTCGTTTACCAGAACGGAGGAGGTGAACGCTTCGCCGCCATGCAGGACGCGATGACCGACGGCTGCAATTTCGGACATGCTTTCGATCACGCCGTATTCCGGACTGGTCAGCATGTGCACGACGGCCTTGAGGGCGTCGTCGTGGGTGGGCAGCGGAATATTTTCATAATAGCACGGCTTTTCGCCGACCAGAGGCTTATGCTTGAGATAACCGTCGATGCCGATGCGCCCGCAGTGCCCCTTGGCCAGCAGCGTTTCGGTTTTCATATCAATGAGCTGATATTTCAGGGAGGAACTGCCTGCGTTGATAACGAGAACTTTCATAAATTCAATCCTAACAATTTTGTATTGGTCGAGGTACGCGTCGCTGCGTTCCGTGCCGAAGCGGCCGGCGTGCAAGTGGCGGTTCTTAAGATTGCATTTTAAGTGGATTCATTGTATCATATTATCCGCCGTTAGTAAACAACACACAAATATGAAGATTTCACAGAATGGGCGGCAAAGTTTCAGCAAAAAGCCGGATTCTGACGAAAAAAGGAGCTTATGAGCGTAATTGGTATTGTTGCGGAATACAATCCGTTTCACCTGGGGCATGCCCTGCATATCGGGAAAACGCGCCGGGCGTTGGGGATGGATGCACCGGTCGTCTGCGTCATGACGGGAGATTTCGTGCAGCGCGGCGCACCGGCGCTGATGTCGAAGCACGCACGCGCCGAGGCAGCCGTGCGCAGCGGCGTCAGCCTGGTGCTGGAGCTGCCGCTGGCATGGTCGCTCTCATCGGCGGAGGGCTTCGCCCGGGGCGCGGTGGGGCTGTTGGCGGCGACGGGGGTGGTGGATACGGTCAGCTTTGGCAGCGAGGCGGGGCAATTGCCTCCGCTGCAGGCATTGGCTGCGGCGCTGGACGATCCGGAAACGGATGCGGCTGTCGTACAGGAGCTGCAGCGGGGAGACGGCTATGCCGCGGCACGCGAGCGCGCGTTGGCGCGCTCGCTCGGCGCGGCGGCGGCCAGACAGATCGGGAGACCGAACAACATTCTTGCCGTGGAGTATCTGCGCGCCATGAAAGTTTACCCGAAACTGCAGCCGTTTACCCTGATGCGCGAGGGCGCGGGGCATGACGAGGCGGGGGATGCGGCGTCGGCGCTGCGTTCGGCGTCTGACCTGCGCGCCGCCTGCCTTTCCGGAACGGATATTTCGGCCTGGCTGACACCGGAGAGTGCGGCGGTGCTGCGGCGTGAGCGGCAGGCCGGGCGCGCACCGATGGGGGATGCGGCGCTGGAAATCGCGCTGCTTTCCCGACTGCGGATGCTGCCGCGGGAGACGTTCTCGACGCTGCCGGACGCCTCGGAGGGCCTCGGAGACCGCCTGTACCGGGCGGTGCAGACGCAGCCGGGGCTGGAGCAGACGCTTGCTGCGGCCAAGTCACGCCGGTATGCGCTGGCGCGGCTGCGGCGGATGTGTCTGTGCGCTGCCCTCGGCGTGCGGCGGGGCGATGCGGCAGGAACGCCGCCGTATCTGCGTGTTCTGGCAGCCGATGAGGCCGGACAGAGACTGCTGCATCAGATGAGGAAGCGCGCTTTCCTTCCCGTGGTGACGAAGCCTGCGGCGGTACGGCGGCTGGATGGACCGGCGCAGCGGGCGTTCGGGACCGGCGCGGCGGCGCGCGATTTGTATTGCCTGGGGTGGACGCCGGCGGAGCGTACGCCCGGCTCGGACTGGCGCGAGACGCCATTTCTGCTGTCGATGTGCCGTGATAAAGATAAAAATTGAGAAAGTGTCATTCTGAGACACATTTTCTGTTGCAATTTTTGTGATGTTGCTCTATAATCTGAAAAGGGTCTGCAATCGGAAAAGACAAGTGTGCATCGGCTGCGGACACCAATCAGAGCGAAAATTTTTTAGGAGGAAAATCAAAATGAAGAAACTGCTTGCACTGCTTCTTGCACTGTGCATGGTGTTTGCGCTGTGTGCCTGCGGCACCACAACGCCCACCGAACCCCAGGAACCCTCTGAGCCCGCTTCCGGCAATCCTGTCGTGAAGATCGGCATCTTCGAGCCTGCATCCGGCGACAACGGCGCCGGCGGCAAGCAGGAGACCCTCGGCGTCCAGTATGCAAATTCCGTCTGCCCCACGGTTGAGATCGCCGGTACTACTTACGACGTTGAGCTGGTTGCTGTCGACAACGAAAGCTCCAACGACAAGGCTCCCAGCGCAGCCAGCACGCTCGTCAACGCCGGCGTGTCCATCGTTCTCGGCTCCTACGGCTCCAGCGTCGCCATTGCCGGCGGCCCGACCTTTGAGGCTGCAGGCATCCCCGTCATGGGCATCACCTGCACCAACCCCCAGGTCACTGAGGGCAACGGCTACTACTTCCGCATCTGCTTCCTCGATCCGTTCCAGGGCACCGTTCTGGCCAACTACGCCTACAACGAGCTGGGCGTGACCAAGGCCTACTGCCTGTCCAAGCTGGGCGACGACTACTCCGGCGGTCTCGTCAAGTACTTTGTCGAAGCCTTCGAGGGCCTCGGCGGCGAGTGCGTTGAGGAAACCTTCCCCGACGGCAACTCCGACTTCACCTCCTACGTTGCAAACGCCAAGAATGCCGACTGCGGCGTTTTCTACAGCCCTGTCTCCATTGAGGCTGCGCAGCTGATCATCGACCAGGTCGTCGCACAGGGCGCCACCTTCCCCCTGCTCGCAGGCGATACCTGGGACTCCAATGTCATCCTGCAGGCTGCCAAGGGCAAGGACGTCAGCATCACTGTGACCACCTTCTATCCGGAAGGCGCCAATCCTGAGTTCGACGCCGGCTGCAAGGAGTGGATCAACGCCGACCCGAAGAACCTTGCCAACAACAACGGCGACGACACCATCTCCGCTGTCACCGCCATGGGCTACGACGCTTACTTTGTCGCCCTCGAGGCAATGAAGGCTGCCGGCAGCATCGAGCCTGCCGACGTCATGGCCGCCCTGTGGAACGTCCAGTATGACGGCGTTTCCGGCCACATTGCGTTTGACTCCGTCAACGGCGACGCGATCCGCAACACCGCTTTCGTCAAGCAGGCCAACACCGCCGACGGCACCTGGACTGCTCTGCCCGAGGTCACCATCGGCTGAGTCACAGCCTGAAAACTCTGCGCAATTCCTGCGGCGGGGGTCCACCGGCCCCCGCCGTTTTCAGAACTTCCCCAAGGAGGCGGCCCGTGGAATTTATACAGAATAACCTTACCTACATACTGTCCGGCATTTCAGTCGGCGGCCAGTATGCGCTGATTGCCATCGGCTATACGATGGTTTACGGTATCCTCCGACTGATCAACTTTGCGCACGGCGACGTGTTTATGATCGCCGGCCTGATGATGGTTTACCTCTCGACCTGGGTGCCGCTGTACATCAGCATCCCGCTGGTCATCATTCTGACGGTGCTGTTGGGCTTCTTGATCGAGCGCGTGGCCTACAAGCCGCTGCGCAGCGCGCCGAGAATGTCCATCATGATCAGCGCCATCGGCGTCAGCTATCTGCTGCAGAACTGCGCGCTGTACTTCACGGGCGGTCTGGCGAAGATCTATCCGCAGCTGCCCTGGCTCTCCAATACGGTCACCATCTGGGGCGCCACCACGAAGATCGTCACGCTCGTTACCCCAATCATCACCATTGTGCTGGTGGTACTGCTGGTGCTGCTCATCAAGTATACCAAGGTGGGCATGGCCATGCGCGCAGTCTCCCGTGATTTCGAAACCAGCCAGCTGATGGGCATCAAGATCAACACGGTCATTTCCGTGACGTTTGTCATCGGCTCCTTCCTGGCAGCCGGCGGCTCGCTGCTTTACTTCACCAACTATGCGTCCGTTACGCCGACCTCTGGTGCAATGCCTGGCCTCAAGTGCTTCGTTGCAGCTGTTTTCGGCGGCATCGGCAGCATTCCCGGCGCAGTCATTGGCGCATTCATCATTGGCATTTGCGAGAATATTATCAAGGGCCTCGGCTGGACCACCTTCTCGGATGCGTTCACCTTCGCCCTGCTTATCATTATACTGTTGGTCAAGCCCACCGGACTGTTCGGTGAAAAGTCGACTGATAAGGTTTGAGGTGGCAACATGGAAGCTGCAAAAAAGAAAGAAGTTCTGTTTACCGTTCTGGCCATCGCCGCGCTTCTGATCGTGCTGATCGTTCTGGAGCAGGTGCTGCCCACAACGCATATCCTGTTCACGGTTCTCAGAAAGGGTGCCATTTATGCGCTCGTCGCCGTGTCCATGAACCTGCTCAACGGCTTTACCGGCCTGTTTTCCCTCGGCCAGGCGGGCTTTATGCTGATTGGCGCATATACCTACGCCATCTTCACCATGCCCACGGCCGTCAAGCTTTCCGATTCGGTTTATAAGTATTACGACTGCGCCATCCACTTTGATATGCCGCTGATCCCGGCGCTGCTGTGCGCCGGCATTGCCGCAGCCATTTTCGCCGCGCTCATCGGTCTGCCCGTGCTGCGTCTGAAGAGCGACTATCTGGCCATTGCCACGCTGGGCTTTGCGGAGATCATGCGCGCCATCTTCCAGTGGGATACGCTCGGACCTGTTACCAACGGCGCAAACGTTCTGAGAAAGTACATCGACCTGACGAGCATTAAGCTGCCGTTTTCCGACAAGCCCTTCCCGCCGACGCTGTTTGTATTTCTGGTGGCAGGTATCTGTATTGCTGTCATCATGCTGCTGATCAACTCATCCTACGGCCGTGCGTTCAAGGCGATTCGTGATGACGAGATCGCGGCCGAGGCCATGGGCATCAACCTGTTCAAGCACAAGGAAATGAGCTTTGTAATCAGCTCCTTCTTTGCCGGCATCGGCGGCGCGCTGCTGGCCATGTTCCAGTACACGGTGCAGGCTGCGCAGTTCAAGAGTGCCATGACGTATGAGATTTTGCTGATTGTCGTCATCGGCGGCATCGGCTCCGTGACCGGCTCGTGTATTTCCTCCTTCCTGTTTATCGCATGCTCCGAATGGTGGCTGCGTTTCCTGGACGAGGCGAAATATAACCTGCCGGGCATGAATATCCTGCGCAGCGGCTTCCGTAAGGTGGTTTTCTCGGTTATCATCATGGTCATCGTTCTGTTCTTCTCCAAGGGGATCATGGGCGATCGTGAGCTGAGCTGGAAGCGCATCGGGGCCTTCTTCAAAGACCCGTTCGGCTTAAAACGCAAAAAGAAGCTGGCGGCGGAAGCGGAGGTGAGCGGAAATGGCTGAAAACGTTCTCCGTTTGGAAAACGTCACCATGCAGTTCGGCGGTGTTGTCGCGGTCAATAATCTGTCTATGGAGATCAACAAGGGGCAGATTGTTGCGTTGATCGGACCGAACGGCGCCGGCAAGACCACGGCCTTTAACTGTATCACCGGCGTATATGAGCCGACCAACGGCCTGATCTGCTTTGAGGGAAAGCCCATGGTGCGCAATCACCCCCGCGGAAAAATGGCCAAGACCTACAAAGGCGAAAACGGCGAGCGCTACACCGGCGCCTACCAGCCTGCCGCCGAAGAAAAGCAGCTCGACCCCTATGCCGGTACCGGTCACGTCATTGCACCCACGCCGGATCACATCACGAAGCTCGGCATTGCACGTACCTTCCAGAACATCCGCCTGTGGAAAAGCATGACGGTGTTTGACAACGTTCTGACGGCAAAGCACATGCGCGCCAAACAGAATGTCTTTTCCGCCACCTTCCGGATCTCCGCTGCGGAGGAGCGCCGCATGCGCGAGGAAACGGCAGCGCTGCTGGAAGAGCAGGATCTGCTCCGTTTCCGGGACGATCTGGCCGTCAGCCTGCCATACGGTCTGCAGCGTCGTCTGGAAATTGCCCGCGCGCTGGCTACCAAGCCCCGTCTGCTGCTGCTTGACGAGCCGGCTGCCGGTATGAACCCGCAGGAGACGCAGGAGCTGGGCGAGTTTATTGTGCAGATTCGTGAAAAGTATGACCTCACCATTCTGATGATCGAGCATCATATGGATCTGGTTATGCAGTTTTGCGACTATATTTACGTCATTGACTTCGGCAAGCAGATCGCAGAGGGCCTGCCGGCCGAGATCCAGTCCAATCAGCATGTTATCGACGCATATCTGGGGGTGGTTGAGGATGAGTGAGACGATTCTGAAAATCAACGACCTTCGGGTCAAATACGGCGGCATTGAGGCCGTCAAGGGCGTCAGCTTCGAGGTGCCGAAGGGTGAGATCGTTACCCTCGTCGGCGCAAACGGCGCAGGCAAAAGCTCCACGCTGCGCGCCATCGCGGGCCTGGTTAAGCCGCAGGGCGGTAAGATTGAGTTTTTGGGCGAGGATATTACCGGCAAGGATCCGACCAGCATTGTTAAGCGCGGCATTACCCTTGTCCCGGAGGGACGGCGTATTTTTTCCGACCTTACTGTTCTGGAAAACCTGCGCGTCGGCGCATACCTGCGTAAGGATGATCTGACGGACGATATCAACTGGGTGTACGACCTGTTTCCCCGCCTGAAGGAGCGTTCCTGGCAGGCAGGCGGCACGCTCTCCGGCGGCGAGCAGCAGATGCTGGCCGTTGGCCGCGCGCTGATGAGCCGGCCGAAGGTCATGATGATGGACGAGCCGTCGTTGGGCCTGGCTCCGCTGATCGTCCGGGGCATCTTCGATATCATCAAGGAGATCAATAAGCAGGGCGTGACCATTCTGCTCATCGAGCAGAACGCGAACATGGCGCTGAAGACGGCGGGCATCGGCCACGTCATGGAGACCGGCTGCATCACCCTCAGCGGCAGCGGCGAGGAGCTGCTGTCCAATGAAGCCGTCAAGGAAGCCTACCTCGGAAAACACTGATGCTTCATTTCCTAACAGAAACGGCAGAGCGCAAAGCGCTCTGCCGTTTCTGTTGCTCAGCGGCCTTCGGCGGGTCGGCAATGCAGCATGCTGCCGGCTGCTTCAGACCTCCATCTGCTTGCCGAGAAAGGCGGCGACGGTCTGTGCCAGCTTGTATTCCAGCTCGCCGCGCGTTTGCTCGCCGCGCGGGACGGAAAAGACGATGCAGCCCATCACGTCGCCCTCGGAGAGGATCGGCGCGGCGACGGCCAGGCAATGCTGCGCGTCGTCACGCACGACGGGAAGCGTGCATGCGCCGTCGGCACGGTAGATGCCCCGGTCGGCCATGATCTGCTCCAGCTCAGGGCTGACCGGCTTGTCCAGCAGTTCCCGGCGCGGCCCGCCGGAGGCGGCAATGACGGCGTCACGGTCGGTCACGGCGGCGGTGCACTCGGCAGAGCGCGCCAGGCTCTCACAGATCCGCGCGGCAAACTCCGACAGCTCGCCGAGCGGCGAATACTTTTTGAAAATGACCTCACCGTCCCGATCTGTGAAAATCTCCAGCGGGTCGCCCTCCCGAATGCGCATGGTACGGCGGATCTCCTTGGGGATGACAACTCGCCCAAGATCATCAATACGGCGCACGATGCCGGTGGCTTTCATAAACATCCTCCTGTCTGTTTTTCTTTCGACAGGAAGTAGTATCCGCCATTTCCGTTTGGATATGCATCCGCGGAAGGGGAAGCTGTGTTTTGCACGGGTGGAAACGGCGAAAGCGGGAATTGCCTTGTTTTGGCAATGATGCCATTTAAAATGTAAATTTAAATGGAAACGGAAGAATGCACACGAAATTCATGGAAAACAGGGATGATTTCGGGCGGAGAGGAGGTACAAGCGGTTTCTGTGCCGGATTCCGGCTCCGGGGCGGCAGCGGTTGACCTCTGCTTGCGCGTTGGGCGCTTTGAGACTACCTCTTCGGGGCGCGCAGTGCGCGCATGGCGTTCAGGATGGCAAGCACCATCACGCCCACGTCTGCGAACACGGCTGTCCACATGCTGGCCATGCCCAGTGCGCCGAGCAGCAGCACGAGCGCCTTGACCGCCAGCGCGAAGAGGATATTCTGACGCACGATGCGCATCGTGCGCCGTGCCAGCATGATGGCCTCCGGCAGCTTCAGCAGCGAGTCGTCCATCAGCACGACGTCTGCCGCTTCGATGGCGGCGTCGCTGCCCAGCGCGCCCATGGCGACGCCGACGTCGGCGCGGGCGAGCACCGGCGCGTCGTTGACGCCGTCGCCCACAAAGGCGAGCGGCTGGCCCTCCCGCAGCAGCGATTCAACGGCATCCACCTTGTCAGCGGGGAGCAGCTCCGCACGAAACTCCGTCAGACCCAGGCGCTGTGCGACGGCCTCGGCGGCGTTGCGGCGGTCACCGGTGAGCATGACGGTTTTTGTCACGCCCAGACGGTTCAGCGCTGCGATGGCCTCGACAGCCTCGGCTTTGCAGGTGTCCGACACGACGATGCAGCCAAGATAACGGCCGTCCGAGGCGATGTGCAGAACCGTGCCCGGCTCGGTGCATTCGGCAGGGGTGACGCCGATCTGCATCATCAGCCCTGCGTTGCCGGCAAAGATCCGGCGGCCGTCGAAGCAGACCTCGACGCCGTGTCCGGTGTGCGCGCGGGCGTGCTTCAAACGGGCCGGATCGATGCCGCTCTGACAGGCCTGCAGCACCGCAGCGGCGATGGGGTGATTGGAGAAGCGCTCGGCAGCCGCTGCGGCTTCCAGCAGCTCCGTTTCCGTCACGCCGCCGGCGGGGAACCGTCCCGTCACGGCGAAGCGGCCGGTTGTGAGCGTGCCGGTCTTGTCGAAGACCACGGTGCGCACGCCGGCCAGCGTTTCCAGATCGCCCGCACCCTTCATCAGAATGCCGCGGCGGGACGCGCCGCCGATGCCGCCGAAGAACGACAGCGGGATGGAAATGACCAGCGCGCACGGGCACGACACCACCAGAAAGATGAGCGCGCGGGAGAACCACACACGCCATGTCTGGCCGGGAAACAGCGGCGGTACGACGCACAGCAGCACGGCTGCAATGACCACTGCCGGTGTATACCAGCGGGCGAAGCGCGTGATGAAGCGCTCGGCCCGCGCCTTTTTTTCGGAGGCGGATTCCACCAGCTCCAGGATCTTGGCGGCGGTGCTCTCGCTGAAGACGCGCTCGACCTGCACGGTGACTGCGCCCGTCAGGTTGACCGAGCCGCTCACAAGCGCGTCGCCGACGTTTTTGTCGAGCGGCATGCTCTCGCCGGTGAGGGCGGAGGCGTCTACGGCGGTGGCGCCTTCGACGATCGTGCCGTCGAGTGGAACGCGCTCGCCGGGGCGCACAACAATGCGCTCGCCAATGGAAACCTCGTCGGGGTCGACGCGCAGCTCCTGCCCGTCGCGCAGAACGTTGGCATAGTCGGGACGCAGCTCCATCAGTTCGGCGATGCTTTTGCGGCTGCGGCCCACGGCGATGGACTGAAACAGCTCGCCCACCTGATAAAACAGCATGACCGCTACGGCCTCGGGGTATTCGCCGGTGGCGAAGGCGCCGATGGTGGCAATGGCCATGAGAAGCTTTTCGTCAAAAACCCGGCCGTGTACGATGTTGCGTCCCGCGTTTTTCAGCACATCCCAGCCCACCACGGCATAGGGTATCAGGAACGCTGCCAGCCGCGCCGGGCCGTGCAGCGGCAGCGGCCAGGCCGCCGCCAGCAGTACGGCTGCGGCTGCGATGCGCCAGGCGGCTTTTTTCTGCCGTCTCGTCATGGCGTTCAGAGAATGAGGCGGCTGTCCGGCTCGACGCTGGCAAAAATGCGGGCAGCTTCCTTCAGCAGGGCGGGGAAGACGCGGTCGTCTGCTTCCAGCGTCATCTTTTGCGTGAGAAAGTTGACGCGCACGGAGGTCACGCCGTCCAGCCTGGAAATGGCGTCTTCGATTTTGGCTGCGCAGTGGGCGCAGTCGAGATCTTCGATGCGGTAGGTCTTTTTCATAGGGCTTCCTCCTTATGTTCGAAAAGATGCTCATAGCCCTGGCTGATGATGGATCGGACGTGCTCGTCCTTGAGAAAATAGTAGATGGTGCGGCCTGCGCGGCGGTTGCCGACCAGCTGATTGTCCTTGAGGACCTTCAGCTGGTGCGAGATGGCCGACTGTGTCATGCCCAGCAGCTCTGAAATGGCGCACACACACAGCTCCGATTCGAACAGACAAAACAGGATGCGCATGCGCGTTGTGTCGCCGAATACCTTGAACAGGTCGGCCAGATCGCACAGACGTTCCTCCTCCGGCAGCTGCTGCCGAACCCGATCGATCAGCTGGCTGTGGTCGTGTTTTACGCCTTTCATACATGAACAACCTTTCATATGAATTTACGTTCATATGTTAATACGGGCGCGGCAATTTGTCAAGCGTCTTTTCAAAAATGCATCCCTGCCCGGCGGCGGAGCTTCTGCCCCGTGCGTGGGGGAAACGGGTGTTGCCTTTTGACGGACGAGCAGCTATAATAAGCAATCGCGACGTGATACTTAAAATGTGATTCCGGTGTCCCGGACGGCAGGAGAGAAGGAGGGCGGAACGTGGTGGCAAAGCGGCAGGATCTGACACAGGGCGTGATCTGGCGGGGGCTTCTGGAATTTTTCTTCCCGATCCTGCTGGGCGCATTTTTTCAGCAGCTTTACAACGCGGTGGACACGGTCGTGGTGGGCAACTTTGTCGGCAAGCAGGCGCTGGCTGCGGTGGGCGGCTCGGCTGCGCAGGTGGTGAGCCTGCTGGTCGGTTTTTTCATGGGCCTGTCCAACGGCGGCACGGTGGTGCTGGCCCATGCCTTTGGGGCGCGGGACGCGCAGGCGATGCGCCGGTCGCTGCACACGGCGCTGGCCTTCGCGCTGGTCGGCGGCGCGGTCCTTACGGCGGTGGGGCTGGCACTGGCGCAGCCGGCGCTGCGTTGGATGCGCACGCCGGAGGACACGATGACCTATTCGTTGCAGTATTTGCGCATCCTTTTCGGCGGCTCGTTGGCCGGCATGGTCTACAATATGGGCAGCGGCCTGCTGCGCGCACTGGGTGATTCGCGGCGGCCGGTGCTGTATCTGGCGGTGTGCTGCGTGACCAATATCGTGCTGGATCTCTTTTTTGTGCTGGTGCTGCATCTGGAGGTGGTTGGGGTGGCGGCGGCCACGGTGCTCTCGCAGGTGCTCAGTGCGGCGCTGATTGTGCGGACGTTGTGCCGGCTGGGGCCGGATTGCTGCCTGCGGCTGCGTGCGCTGCGCATGGACCGGCCGCAGCTGCGCCGCATTCTGGCCATCGGCCTGCCGTCGGCGGTGCAGGCGTCGACCTATTCGGTCTCCAATCTGCTCATTCAGGTGCCGGTGAACGCGCTGGGCACCGATACCGTTGCCGCCTGGACGGCCACATCCAAGGTCGACAGCATCTACTGGATGGTGATGAACGCCTTCGGCATGACGGTGCTGACCTTTGTCAGCCAGAACTACGGAGCGGGCGACATGTCGCGCACGCGCCGCGGTCTGCGCATTTGCCTGCTCGGCGGACTGGGCGTGGGGCTGGTCATCAGCTGGTCGCTGTTTTTCTTCGGCTCATACGTGCTGCGGCTGTTTACGCGGGACGCGGAGGTCGTGCGCATCGGCGTGGTCATGATCCGCATGCTGACGCCGCTGTATGCCTCCTACGTGTTCGTCGAGCTGTTTTCCAATGCGCTGCGCGGCTTTGGCGATTCGTTCCGGCCGACGATGATTGTCATTCTCGGCGTATGTGTGCTGCGCATTTTATGGGTTTTTCTGGCGGTTCCGCTGCGGCCGTGCGTGGAGATGATCTGCGTGAGCTATCCGCTCACCTGGGTCGTTACGGGGCTGAGCCTTACGGTATATTACCTGTGTCACGGACGCCGCCGTGCGTCGGATGCCCTGGAGGAGAAGGTCTGAAAAAACAAGAGCCTGCGCTGCGGAAATGCAGCGCAGGCTCTTATGATAAGAAAGCCGTTTTTCCGGCGGGAGGAACTCAGCGGCACAGGCGCAGCGTCCGGCACAGCAGACGCCAGGTGCGCTCGGTGGAGGAAATACTCAGCCGTTCGCGCGGGGAATGGATATCGTGCAGCTCCGGGCCGAAGGAGATGGCGTCCAGCTCCGGCAGCTTGCCGCAGAACAGACCGCACTCCAGTCCGCCATGCGTACCGGCGACGACCGGCTCCTTGCCGAACAGCTCGCGGAAGGCCTGCACAGCCGTCTCACGCAGCGCCGAGTCGCGGCGGTATTCCCACGGATGATAGCTGCCGACAAGTGTCACCTTGCAGTCGAGCCGGCTCAGCAGCGCCTGCATGCGCTGCACGAGCATTTGCTTTTCGCTGACCAGCGCGCTGCGCAGCAGATAACCGGCGTGCAGCGCGTCGGCGTCCAGATGCAGGATGCCGAGGTTGAGCGAGGTGCGCACCAGGCCGGGGAAGTCTGCGCTCATCGCTTCAATGCCCTGCGGGGACACCAGCAGCAGCCATACGATCTCGTCGGTGGATTTTTTGGTGAGCGGCAGCGCGGACGGTGTGTCCAGCCGCTCGAGCGTCACCGCTACGCCGGGATCGGTGACGGCAAGCTCCTCCCGGAACATGGCCCGGCATGCTTCGGCCAGCCGCTCGAGCGTGGGCACGTCTGCTTCGGCCAGCACCAGCTCGGCCGAGGCCAGCGGGCAGATGACGTTGTCGCGCGCGCCGCCCTGCAGCGCGGTCAGACGGAAGTCCGCTTCCTCCTGCAGCAGGCCGAGCAGACGGCCGAGCAGCTGATGGGCGCTGCCGCGGCCCTTGTCGATCTCGCCGCCGGAGTGACCGCCGAGCAGGCCGCCGACCGTTACGCGAAAGGCCGCGCCGTCGAACGGTTCGCGCAGGACCGGCAGCTGGCACTGCACGCGGATCCCGCCGGCGCAGCAGACGGTGAAGACGCCTTCCTCCTCGGAGTCCAGATTGATGAGCCTGCGGCTCTTCAGGCGGGAGAAGTCCAGCGCGCGCGCACCGCCCATGCCGGTTTCCTCATCGGTGGTGAAAACGCACTCAAGCGCCGGGTGGGGCAGATCGTCTGCCTCCAGCACGGCCAGCATCATGGCCACGGCAATGCCGTCGTCGCCGCCGAGCGTGGTGCCGCGGGCGGATAGCCAGTCGCCGTCGACGCACAGCTCCAGGCCATCGGTGAGAAAATCAAAGCCGCGGCCCGGCTCCTGCTCGCAGACCATGTCGAGGTGGCCCTGCAGCATCACCGGCTCGGCCTTCTCATAGCCTGGCGTTGCGGGCTTGGAAATGATGACGTTCTGCGCCTCGTCCGTCCGGCATTCCAGCCCGTGCGCCGCGGCGAACTCCATGCACATCCGGCTGGCCGGCCCCATGTTGCCGGAGCCGTGCGGGATCGAGCACAGCTTTGTAAAATGCGCCCACACGCGGCGCGGCTCCTGTTCAAGCAGCGGATTCATGTTTTGTCCTCCTGTTTTTATGGGTTGTCCGCACGGCGGACGGATTTGTACCTCTGCGTGATTATGATTGGCCGCGCGAAAGCCCGGCCGACTGCGTTGGCTGCGAAAATCTGACGGTTTTCCTGCAAAATCAGGCGGCACATCATACTGCTTTTTATTATAGCAGGTGTGCCGTCAATTGCAAGGATACGGATGACGTTCGGGAAAAAAACAAAATCCGGCTGATTTTGACGCGCTGGCATTGACTTTTTACAAAACTGTGTATAAAATATAAAACATATCATTGCGCTGTTGCAAGTTTTTCTCCGGTGGGTTTCGCGCTGCGTCTGACGGGCTGCCGCCCGCTCCGCTGCAGCCTGAAATATACTATTCAATCAAGAAAGGACTGTTTCCATGAACGCAAAGAAACTCCTGGCGCTGCTTCTGGCGCTCGTCATGGTTCTGGGCCTGGCTGCCTGCGGCACCCAGCCTGCAGAACCGACAGAGCCGAGCGAGCCCGCCGAGACGACCGGCTCCGAGCTTCGCATCCATCTGATCACCAACGTCATGTCCCTTGACTCCGGCGCCGCCACCGATGGCGACTCCTTTGAAGTCATTGCCGACTTCACCGACGGCCTCATGCAGCTTGACGCCGACGGAAACGCCATTCCCGCCGTTGCCGAAACCTATGACGTCAGCGAAGACGGCAAGACCTACACCTTCCACCTGCGCGAGGATGCCGTGTGGTCCAACGGTACCCCTGTCACTGCGGATGACTTTGTGTTTGCCTGGCAGCGTGTTGTCACGCCGGCCTTTGCTTCTGAGTATAACTACATGATGAGCGACTGCGGCCAGATCAAGAACGCCGCCGCCATTCTCGCCGGCGAAAAGGACCCCACCGAGCTGGGCGTCACTGCCGTTGACGAGCACACCCTGATGGTCGAGCTGGAGAACCCCGTGCCCTTCTTCCTCGGCCTGATGGTCTTCCCCACCTTCTACCCCATCAACCGCGAGTTCTGCGAGTCTGTCGGCGACAAGTACGGCACCACCTACGACACCGTGCTGTGCAACGGCGCATACCTGCTCGACAGCAACTACGAGCCGGCCTGCACCAGCTTCTCCCTCACCAAGAACCCCAACTACTATGATGCCGACAAGATCTCCATCGAGACGCTGAAGTATCAGGTCATCACCGACAGCCAGACCGCTCTGCTGGCCTACCAGAACAACGAGCTGGACACCGTTATCCTCTCCGGCGAGCAGGTTGAGCAGGTTTCCGACGACCCCTGCTTCATGACCTACAACGCAGGCTACCTCTGGTACATCACCGTCAACCAGGATCAGTATGACTTCCTGGCCAACGTCAACTTCCGCAAGGCCCTTTCCGCCGCCTATGACCGTGACGCTCTGTGCAGCACCATCATCAAGGACGGCTCCGGCGCGGCTTACTTCCCCGTGCCCGAGCAGCTGGCTACCGGCCCGGACGGCAACGATTTCCGCGAGGACGCCGGCTCCTACAAGGAGCAGATCGGCACCTATGATGACGCTGTGAACTACCTGGCGGCCGCCAAGGAAGAGCTGGGTCAGGACACCTTCGAGATCGAGCTGCTTGTCGAGGACGACACCACCGCCAAGAACGTCGCCGCCTACATCCAGGAGTGCTGGAACAAGCTCGACGGCGTGACCGTCACCCTCAAGACCGAGACCAAGAAGCAGCGCGTCGAGGACATTCAGAACGGCGATTACTGCACCTGCCTCACCCGCTGGGGTCCCGACTTCGCCGACCCGATGACCTACCTCAACATGTGGACCACCGGCTGCACCAACAACTACGGCCTGTGGAGCAATCCTGACTACGACGCACTCATCGCTGACTGCACCTCCGGCGAACTGGCCACCGATCCGAACGCCCGCTGGCAGGCTCTGATTCAGGCGGACAAGATGATCATGGACGAGATGGTCATCCTGCCTGTCTATCAGAAGGCCAACGCGACCATGATCCGTGACGGCGTCGAGGGCATTGAGTTCCACGCTGTCGCCATCAACCGCGTCTTTAAAAACGCCACCGTCGGCTGACGCTTCGGCTGACCGCGGCTTTCAAACAAATGCGCAGTGGCAAATCGCTGCCACTGCGCATTTTCGTTTCGCCGCGCCAGGCGTACCCGATGAGCCGCCCACCGTTCCGGGCGGCTCATCGGATACCCCTTGCGCATCATTTTTGCACCGAAAGGAGATGTCTTGTGAAAAAATATATCATCAAGCGTCTCGTCGTTTCGGTGATTACCCTGCTGGTCGTGCTGCTGATCCTGTTTATCCTGCTGCAGCTGATGCCGGGTTCACCCTTCAACGACGAAAAGCTGACCCCCGAGCAGCAGGCGCTGCTCTATCAGAAATACGGTCTGGATCAGCCGATCATCGTACAGTTCTTTAAATATGTGACCAACATGCTGCACGGCGATTTCGGCGTCTCCTACAACATCAGTAAAAATACACCCATCTCCGAGCTGCTCAAAACCAGACTGCCGGTCAGCCTGCGCATCGGCGCGCAGTCGGTTGTCATCGGTGCGATCATCGGCCTGGTACTGGGCATCGTTGCCGCCCTCAAGCACAACACCGGCTGGGATACCCTGACGACGATCGTCTCCGTCATCGGCGTGAGCGTGCCGTCGTATGTCTTCGCACTGGTGCTGGCGTACTGCTTCGGCTTCAAGCACAAGTGGTTCCCGATGCTGTATACGAACAGGATGCCGTTTCAATCCAGCGTTCTGCCAAGCATTGCACTGTGTATGTTCACCATTGCCTCCATCGCCCGCTTCACGCGAAGCGAGATGCTGGAGGTGCTCGACAGCGACTACATCCTGCTGGCCGAGAGCAAGGGAATCACGGGCGCGCAGCTGATCTGGAAGCACGTGCTGCGCAACACCCTCATTCCGGTTATCACCGTGCTGGCCCCGCTGATCGTCGGCCTGATGACCGGCAGCCTGGTCGTTGAGAAGATCTTTGCCATCCCCGGCATCGGCAGTCTGCTCGTTACGGCCATCCAGTCCAACGACTATAACGTCGTCATCGTACTCAGCTTCATTTACAGCGCCATGTACATCGCCATTATGCTGATCGTTGACGTCCTGTACGGCGTGATCGATCCGCGTATCCGCGTTTCCAAGGAGGGCGGCCATGACTGATGTGAATACGCTTTCCTCCGTCGAATTCCGCGAGGACGATTTTGTTTTCAAGGGCGCGGAGCTGACCCGCATTGACACCAACTTCGCCAGCCAGAGCTTCTGGAAGGACGCCATGTGCCGCTTCCGCAAGAACAAGGGCGCGGTCGTCGCGTTTATTGTGCTGCTGCTGATCGTGTTCATGGCCATCGCCGGCCCGTATTTCACCGACATGAGCTATTCCGACCAGTCGATGGCGGACGTGAATCTGGCCCCGCGCATACCCGGCCTGGAAAAGCTCGGCATCTTCGACGGCGACGAGCAGATGCAGACCACCACCGGCACCAAGATTAAAAACGGCTATATCATCAATGCCGAGACCGGCGAAAAGAAGGATGCCTTCTTCTGGTTCGGCACCGACCCGCTCGGCCGCGACATCTGGACACGCACCTGGACCGGCACCCGCGTGAGCCTGTACATCGCCGTGGTGGCGGTGCTCATCGACATGGTGCTGGGCATGAGCTACGGCCTCATCTCCGGCTACATGGGCGGCAAGGTCGACTCGGCCATGCAGCGCTTTGCCGAGATCGTCAACAGCATTCCGACGCTGGTCATCGTCACGCTGCTGATGCTTGTGATGAAGCCGGGCCTGATGACGATCACGTTTGCCCTGATGATCACCGGCTGGATCGGTATGGCGCGCATTGCGCGCGCGCAGGTGCTCAAGCTCAAGGAGCGCGAGTTCGTTCTGGCCTCCCACACGCTGGGCGCAAAGACCTTCTTTATCATCTTCAAGGAGATCCTGCCCAACATCATCGGTCAGCTTATCACCAACACCATGTTCTCCATCCCGAACGCCATTTTCACCGAGGCGTTCCTGAGCTTCGTCGGCCTGGGCATGCCCGAGCCGATGCCGTCGCTCGGCTCGCTGATTTCTTATGCCTACCAGAGCTTTACCACGCACCCGTATCAGATCGTGCCGCCCACGCTGGTGCTGGCGCTGCTGATGCTGTGCTTCAACATTCTGGCCGACGGTCTGCGCGACGCGCTTGACCCGAAGATGAAGGAAAGCTGAAAGGGGAGGGGAACGGTATGGAACAAAGAGAACGCATCCTTCAGATCCGCGACCTGGACATCTCCTTTGCCACGGCGGGCGGCTCCGTGCACGCCATTCGCGGCGTCAACCTTGATTTGTTTCGCGGTGAGACGGTGGCCCTGGTCGGTGAGTCCGGCTCCGGCAAATCCGTCACCATGAAGGCGGCCATGGGTATCCTGGCCTCCAACGGTAAAATCAACAAGGGCTCGATCCTGTACACCTACACCGACGAGCGCGGCGAGAAGAAGACCGTCGATCTCGTTAAAATGCCGAAGAAGGAAATCCGCCGCCAGATCAACGGCAAGCATATCGCCATGGTCTTCCAGGACCCCATGACCTCGCTCGATCCCACCATGCAGATCGGCAAGCAGATCATGGAGGGGATGAAGCACCATTATAACACGCCGAAGGCAGAGGCCTGGAGCAAGGCCGTCCGGCTGCTGGAGCTGGTCGGCATCACCGACGCGGAAAAGCGCATGAAGCAGTATCCGCATCAGCTCTCCGGCGGCATGCGGCAGCGTGTGGTCATCGCCATCGCACTGGCGTGCGACCCCGACCTGCTTATCTGCGACGAGCCGACCACTGCGCTGGACGTCACCATTCAGGCCAAAATCCTGGAGCTGATTCTGAATATCCAGAAGCGCATGGGTCTGTCGGTCATTTACATTACGCACGATCTGGGCGTTGTGGCGAAGGTTGCCGACTATGTCAACGTCATGTACGCCGGCCGTATCGTGGAAAAGGGCACCATTGACGAGATCTTCTACGATCCGCGCCACCCGTACACCTGGGGCCTGCTGTCGGCCATGCCGGATCTCGACACGGACGACGAGCGTCTGTACGCCATTCCCGGCAGCCCCCCGAACCTCATGCACGAAAGACCGGGCGATGCCTTTGCCCCGCGCAACGTCTTCGCCATGAACATCGATGACCGGCTCGATCCGCCGCTGTTCCAGGTCAGCCCGACGCACTATGCTGCCACGTGGCTGCTGCATGAGAAGGCGCCGAAGGTCGAGATGCCGCCGGAGCTGAAGGCGCGCATCGAGCGGGCAAAGAAGGAGGCGCAGAAATGACAACGGAGAGAGAGCCTCTGCTCGTGGTGGAAAACCTCAAGCAGCATTTCCCGATCAACCGCAATTACACCGTCCGGGCTGTCAACGGCGTTTCGTTCGAGGTCTATCCCGGCGAGACCTACGGCCTGGTCGGCGAGTCCGGCTCCGGCAAGACCACCATCGGCCGCAGCATCATCCGTCTGTATAACCCCACCGCCGGCAGGATCACCTTCGGCGGTGTGGATATCTCCGGCAAGCTCGACGCCAAAACCGAGAAAATGCTGCGCACGCAGATGCAGATGATCTTCCAGGACCCCATGGCGTGTCTCAACCCGCGCAAAAAGGTGGTGGACATCATTGCACAGGGCCTGGACGTTCATGATATGTGTCAGAATCGCGTCGAGCGCAACGAAAAGGTTGCCGCCATGCTTGAAAAGGTCGGCCTTGCCCCCGAGCACGCTGCGCGCTATCCGCACCAGTTTTCCGGCGGGCAGCGCCAGCGCGTCGGCATTGCCCGTGCGCTCATCATGAATCCGCGCCTCATCATCGCCGACGAGTGTATCTCTGCGCTGGACGTCTCGATTCAGGCGCAGGTTGTCAACCTCATGAAGGATCTGCAGGAGGAGACCGGCTGCGCCTATCTGTTTATCGCGCATGACCTGTCGATGGTCAAGTATATTTCCGACCGAATCGGCGTGCTGCACCTGGGCTACCTCGTGGAGACCGGCACGACGGAGGAGATCTTCAGCAATCCCATCCACCCGTACACCCAAAGCCTGCTTTCCGCCATCCCGCATCCCAACCCGATCGTGGAGAAGCAGCGCGTTTCACAGGCCTACGATTATGCCACCAGCGGCATTGATTACAGCAAGGGAGAAAAGCGCCACATCGATGGTCAGCACTATGTGCTTGCCACCGAGGAGGAGCTTGCCCGCTGGACGAGGTGACCGACATACCCGTCTGCCGAGCTGGGCAGCCGCCGTCCGGAGTTGCTCCGGGCGGCGGCTGTCTGCCTGCGCAGCACGCGGATACGCAGCTGGATGCAGTTCGGCTGCAGAGAAGAAGGGGGAAGTTCTGCTTGCGGCAGCTGATACATATTTTCAAAAGGGAAGCGGTTCTCATCGTTGCAGCCGTGCTTGCTGCGGCGTCGATGGCTGCGGTTCCGCCGGATTTGGGATATTTGAATTATGTAAACTGGTCGGTGCTGGCTGTTCTGTTCTGCCTGATGGCGGTGGTGGCGGGCTTTCGGCGGGCCGGGGCGTTTGACGCGCTCTCGTGCGTGCTGGCGCAGCGGGCTGCCGGGCCGCGGCAGCTGGCAGTGCTGCTGGTGCTGGCGTGCTTTTTTTCGTCGGCGGTCATCACAAACGACGTGGCGCTCATCACCTTTGTACCGTTCACGGTTGGCCTGCTGGGCATGAGCCGCAGGCTGATCTGCGTGCTCGTGATGGAAACGGCGGCAGCCAACCTTGGCAGCATGCTCACACCGGTCGGCAATCCGCAGAACCTGTATCTGTACAGCTGCTCGGGTATGCGCATGGGCGAATTCCTGCGCGTGACCGGACCGTTGTGGCTGCTGGGGCTTGTGCTGGTGACGGCATGTACGCTGCTTCTGGTGCGCCGGGACGAAGAGGCTGCTGCGCTGCCCGAGCGAATGCCGGGCGGACCGCTGCCGCGGGCAATGCTCGTGCGATGCGGCGTGCTGTTTATACTGTGTCTGCTGACGGTGCTGCGCCTGGTGGACTGGCGGATCACGCTGGTGGTCACGCTGCTGGCGCTGCTGCTGTTTGACCGTCCGCTGCTGGCTGCCGTGGATTACAGCCTGCTGGCCACGTTTGTGTGCTTCTTCGTGCTGGTGGGCAATCTGGCGCGTATGAATGCCGTGCGGGACTGGGCCGGCCGGCTGGTCGGCGGACATGAGCTGCTTGTCGGTGCGGCGCTCAGCCAGATCATCAGCAACGTTCCGGCAGCCGCCATGCTTGCGCCCTTTGCCGAAAGCTGGAGCGCGCTGATCCTCGGCGTGGACGTCGGCGGGCTGGGGACGCTCATTGCCTCCATGGCCAGCCTCATCACCTACCGGCTTTACAGCAATGCTGCAGGCGCGGAGCGCGGGCGGTTCCTGCTGGTATTTTCGGCGGTGAATTTCGGCCTGCTCGCGGTGCTGGGGGCGGTGTCCTTTCTGGCTTACGGGGCCTGATGTACCGCACTGTACATGCTGAACGGATGCCCGCTTCTTCCAAAGAGAAGGCGCGGGCATTTTGCACAGAAAAGATAGGGGAACATTGACGAGAAAGCCAAAGTGTTCGGGATTGTCCACGACGTGATTGACAATTGCCGCTTTTGGCATTATACTGTTCTCGAGTGGTAAATAAATAGTGTGTTAGCTTTGCTATACCCAAAAATTGATTATAACTGTCAAAACGGCTGCCGTGAATAAGGGCGCGGCGGATTCTGAGACAGTTGTAAATATTTACAAGGAGGATCTTTTTCATGGAAAAATCCCGCGTGCTTGAGATGCTGGAGACCGGCAGAACCGTTACCTGGCCTGTGCAGGTGTCCGCAGAGAAGGGCGACAGCTTCGTCGCAAAGGAAATCAAGGGTAAGCCCTCCACCGAGCGCACCAAGCGTATGTTTGAGCGCTTCCTCAACAGCAAGTGCCGTTTCGACTCCGAGATGCCGCTTCTTTACACCAAGGCATGGCAGATGTACGACGGCATGCCCCTCTATATCCGCAGAGGCCTGTCCTATAAGTACATGATCGAGCATATGACCCCCACCATCAAGGAAGACGAGATCATCGTCGGCTCCAAGACCCGCTACTACCGCGGCGCCACCATGTATCCGCAGTTCTCCACCAAGTTCATGATCAACTTCCTGGACAAGGCAGAGGACGAGGAAGCCAAGCTCTTCAGCGTTTCCGGCTCCGACGCCGCCCACAACGTCACCGACGAAGGCTGGACCAAGCTCGGCCAGCTGTTCTCCATCCGTCATGAGGAAGTCGAGCCGATGAAGGAGTGCCTGAAGTACTGGAGCACCCGTTCCATCGAGGACGTTTCCGACAAGGTCATGGAGACCACCTTCCCCCTGTACAAGGATCTGCGTCTGGCTCAGAAGGTCGGCCTGTTCCCCGGCTCCGGTCTGGCTTCCGGCAGCGACGGCCGCTGGGTTCCCGCATATGATATGATCGTTGAGCGCGGCCTCGAGGACATCATCGCCGAGTGCCAGGGCTACATCGACAACGCGCAGGCCATCAAGAAGGACGGCTGCGAGAAGATCTACTTCTGGCAGGGCTGCATCTACACCTGCGAAGCCATCATCAACTGGGCAAAGAACTACGCCGCCGAGGCTCGCCGCCTGGCCGAGACCGCTTCCGAGGAGCGCAAGGCTGAGCTGCTTGAGCTGGCCAACATCCTTGACTGGGTTCCCGCAAAGCCCGCCCGCACCTTCCGTGAAGGCCTTCAGGCTGCATGGTTCGGCCACATGATGGTTTGGAACGACTCCATCTCCCTGGGCCTGTCCCCGGCACACTGGGGCCGCCTGCTCTACCCGCTGTACAAGGCCGACCTCGAAGCTGGCCGCATCACGCCGGCTGAGGCACTTGAGCTGTGGGAGATCATGCGTATCAAGTTCAGCTGCGAAGAGTACATCACCCCGTCCGCATGGGCTGCCATGGCTTCCTCCAACTCCTTCCAGCACATGCTCGTCGGCGGTCTCGATCCGAAGACCGGCAACTGCGTTGACAACGAACTGGACGAGATGATCCTCCAGGCCGGCATCAACCTGCCCACTCCGCAGCCCACCCTCGGCATCCTGGTCAGCTCCAAGACTTCTGAGCGCCTGCTCATGAAGGCTGCCGAGTGCACCAAGGCCGGCTCCGGCTACCCCGCATGGTTCAACTATGACATGCAGGTTCAGCACCTGCTGTGGTGCCACGCTGAAGAAGGCATCACCCTCGAAGACGCCCGCAACGTCGGCATCGCCGGCTGCGTCGAGATCGGTATCAGCGGCATGGCTCACGGCATCAACCACCCCGCGTTCTACAACGAAGGCAAGACCTTCGAGCTCGCGCTCAACGACGGCGTCGATCCGAGAACCGGCGAAGTCGTCTTCACCGGCCTGAAGCCCATCACCAGCTTCCAGAATGTGTGGGATAACTTTGTTGCCATCCGCGAGCACTACATGAAGGTTTACATGCGCTACTGGAACTTCGTCATCGGCATCTGCCGTGAGATCCACCCGAAGATCGCCGGCTCCGTCCTGATGCATGACTGCATCAAGGTCGGCCGTCCGCAGGATGACAACGGCTGCCGCTACAACAAGTCTGTCACCCTGCTCGACTCCGGTACGGTCAACGTCTGCAACGGCATGGCCGCCATCAAGAAGCTCGTCTTTGACGAGAAGAAGTACACCTGGGAAGAGTACAAGGAAGCCATCGACAACAACTTCGGTTACGTCTTCGGCGCCACCACCGGCAACTTCTCCATGCTCAACCAGCACATTGACCCGGTCAAGCACGAGAAGTACGCGCAGATCCACAAGGATATCCTCGAGGCACCCAAGTTCGGCAACGACGACGACTATGTCGACAACATCTTTGTCGATCTGTGGCATGACTATGACCGCGTCTGCGCTTCCGAGACCACTTACCTCGGCTACCGCTGGCTGACCGCAGCACTCTCCATTTCCGCTCATGGCCCGCACGGCCGTGTCACCGGCGCCACTGCCGACGGCCGTCTGGCCGGCGTCACCCTCTGCGACGGCATCCTGTCCGCTTCTCCCGGTACCGACACCAACGGCCCCATCGCTCTCATCAAGTCCGGCGTCAAGCTCGACCCGACCGAGTATCGCAGCGTCCAGCTGAACATGAAGTTCCACCCGAACGCCATCCGCGGCACCGAGGGCAGCAAGAACTTCGTCGACTTCATCAAGGCCTACTTCGCAATGGGCGGCTACCATGTCCAGTTCAACATCGTTGACTCCAACATGCTCCGCGACGCCCAGAAGCATCCCGAGAACTACCGTGAGCTCATGGTCCGCGTGGCCGGCTTCAGCTCCTACTGGTGCGAGCTCGGCAAGCCCATCCAGGATGAGGTCATTGCCCGTACGGAGTACAACCAGCTGTAATTTCCTGATCTCCATTTGACCCCAGCAACCGACTCACTTGCCATCAGGGGAGGGGGAACCCTCCCCCCTCTCCTGATCTTCTTTTAAAAATTGATGGGAGTGAAAACGTCAATGAGTGATAACGCAATTCAGACAAAGAAATTCTCCGGCTGGAGTGTAACCATTGCCGCAATGGTTATCGTCTTCTGCCATATGACCATCCGCGGCTCCTTCGCAACCCTCATCAACGGCATGGTCGCCGCAACGGGCTGGTCCACCGGCGCCGTCTCTGCCGGCAGCTCGCTGTTCATGGTCATGTACGGCCTGTTCGCTTTCTTTGTTGGCACGTATATCGGAAAACTCGGCAGCCGCAAGACCTACACCATCCATGGTATTATCATGGGCGTCGGTCTGTTCCTGTGCTCCTATTCCAAGGAGCCCTGGCAGTACTGGCTGTTCTACGGCGTCATCGCTGGTATCGGCTCTGGTGCATTCTGGGCCCCTGTTACCTCGATGGTTCGCCAGTGGTTCATGGATAAGCTCGGTCTGGCTATGGGCCTGACCACCGCCGCTGCCGGCGCTGCCATGGCAGCCGGCCCCCTGCTCTCCATGCTCCTCATCTCCAAGCTGTCCTGGCAGATCATGATGCGTGTGTTCGGCGTCATTCTGCTTGTCGGCATCTGCATCGCTGCTCAGTTCACCATCATGAAGCCGGAAGACGCCGGCCAGAAGCCCCTGGGCTATGACAACTTCATGGCCAAGATGGCTGCCGCTGGCGGTGGCCAGAAGAAGGATGAGTTCTACGTTCCGTTCAAGTGGGCAACCAAGCATAAGGCTTTCTGGATGCTCGCTCTGCTCTGGTTCTTCTCCAACTTCGCTGAGTTCATCGTCTTCTCCCACGCAATCAACTACGTCACCAAGGACCTCGGCTATGCCAAGGGTCCCGCGACCTACATCTACTGCATGATCGGCCTGCTGTTCATCGTCTCTGCCATTGGTACCGGCGGCTACGTCGACAAGCTCACCAAGAAGCTGGGCGATCCCATGAAGGCCCGCAAGAAGACTCTGACCTTCTCCTACATCTCCTGCGCCATCATGGCTGCATGGCTCAACTACATTGTTCGTCTCACTGCCAACGGCGGCGCCAGCATGTGGGCATTCGCTGTCTACGCTGTGGTGTACGGCTTTGTTTACGGCATTTACATCCCGACCGTCGCCGGTTTCGTTGGCGTTACCTTCGGCCGCAAGGAAATGCCTGCCTGCTGGGGCATGATCTCCCTGATCGGCATGGCCGGCGGCGCCGGCCTTGGCCCGTACATCGCCGGTGCGCTCCGCGATGCTACCGGCAGCTACTTCGTGGCCATTTGGCTCGCCACCGCTTTCTACGTTGTCGCCGCTGTGTTCGTCAACCTCGTTCAGCAGCCGACCCGCGAGGAAGTCTGGGGCAAGCAGTAATCCACACCGCACAGACCTGCGCATAGGTTTCTGGAATGGGGGAGGGGGCATGCCCTCCCCCATTTTCTCGTATGGCGGCGGAGTCTTCGTTCAAATCTGCAGCATAGCTGCCAACGATATGAGAGGTATCTGATATGGAAAACACACATGAGCTTAAGGCCCTAATCTTCGACATTCAGAGCTTTTCCACCCATGACGGTCCCGGCATCCGAACCAATGTGTTCTTCAAGGGCTGCCCGCTGAAATGCCTGTGGTGTGCCAACCCCGAGGGCCAGAAGGCCTGCATCGAGCTGTTTTACACCAAGTCTCAGTGTGTCGGCTGCATGCGCTGCGCCAGGTTCTGCCCGCACGGTGCGGTCACCCGCGTCGAGGATGAGGAAGAAGCTGCCCGCATCGGATTGGTGCGGCATGACCGGAGCATATGCAACCACTGTGAGACCCATGATTGCCTGCGCGCCTGCTTCCAGAACGCCCTGTCGATCACGGGCGAATGGATGACCGTTGAGGATGTAATGAAAAAGATCCACCGCGATGCACCGGTTTACCGCGGCAAGGGAGGGATCACCGTCTCCGGCGGAGACCCGCTGGTTTACTATGAATTTGTGCGCGAGCTGCTCAAGCAGTGCCACGAAGAGGGCATCAACACTGCAATGGAGTCTGAGCTGTGTGTCCCCAGCCGGAATCTTGAGGCCGTCATGCCGTATGTCGATCTGTATCTGACCGATCTGAAGATCGTCGATGAGCAGAAGCACATTGAGGCGACCGGCATGAGCAATCAGCATGCACTGGAGAACCTGCGTCTGATTGGCCGTACCTGTCCGGAGCGGATGTGCCTGCGTGTGCCCATCATTCCGGGCTTCACCGATCCGGATGAAAACATCCATGCCATCGGCGCCTTCTGTAAGGAAAACAACTTCCGCAAGGTGAACATCCTGCCGTATCACAAGCTGGGCGCGACCAAGCACGAGCGTCTCGGCGGCGTTTACCCGATGCCGGAAGTGAAGGAGCCGGACAACGAAAAGATGCGCCATATTGCCGACATCATCGAGAGCTATGGCGTCACCTGCGTCATCAACTGAGCCACCGTAAAAACAAAAGAAAAAGCGCGCATGAAGGCTGCTTTCCCCGAACCGTTTGCGAGACATGGTTTTCGAAGCTTTGCCGAACCGATGCGTTTGCAGTGCGTATGCCCTCGGGCATACGCATTTTTATACAAAAAATGTCCCGGCCCTGCGCAGCGCGCGGGGCCGGGACATGCGGTTTCGAGGCTCAGTCGGCAATGCCGATGGAAATGTGGTTGAATTTGGTGAGAATATCGTCAATGGAGGTGTTTTTCTTCTCTTCACCGGCGCGGTCGAGCACGATGTGACCGCGATCCATCATGAGAATGCGGTCGCCGTATTCTACGGCATAGCGCAGATTGTGCGTGACCATCATGGCAGTGAGCTTCTTTTCACGTACGACCTGGTCGGTCAGGCGCATGATGACGTCGGCGGTCTTTGGGTCGAGTGCTGCGATATGCTCGTCAAGAATGAGAAACTGCAGCGGCGTCATGGTGGCCATGATGAGCGAAACGGCCTGCCGCTGGCCGCCGGAGAGCGCGCCCATTTTGACGTCCAGCTTGTCCTCAAGGCCCAGCCCCAGCTCGGCGAGCATGGCGCGGTAATCGTCAATGCGTTTGCGGTTGACGCCGTGCCCAAGGCCGAAGGGCTTTCCCTTGTTGTCGGCCAGCGAGAGATTTTCCAGCATGGTCAAATTCGGGCAGGTGCCGGCGGCGGGATTCTGGTAGACGCGGCCCATGGTGGCGTAGCGGCGGTAGTCCTTGAGGCGGGAGATGCTTTTGCCGCCGACCAGGATATCTCCCCCTTCAATGGGGATCGAGCCGCAGATGATGTTGAGCAGGGAGGTTTTTCCGCTGCCGTTGCTGCCGACGATGGCGACGAACTGGCCCTGCTCCACGGTCAGCGAGAAGTGCTCAAACAGCCGGTGCTCTGTGATTTTACCGGCATTATAGATTTTGGTAACGTCACGAACCTCAAGCACGGATGATCTCCTCTCCCTTGCGGCCGGACAGAACCAGAACCAGCAAGAACAAAACTGCGGTGATGAGCTTCATCATATTGGCCGGCATGCCCAGGCTCATGGCCAGCTGGATGCACAGCTTGTAGATGATGCTGCCGACGATGACGGCGGTGGTGCCCTTCGGGTCGCTCAGCCAGCGCATGCCCTTGACGGTACGCAGGCGCCGCGCCGCGCGCGTGTTGCTCCACCAGCGGAAGGTCGAGATGCCGATGATGACGGTGGCGAGGCCGAAAACGACCTGACCGGTGCCCATGGTGGCCGAAAAGCTGCGCAGCTCGTGGCAGACGATGCAGCCGGACAGGGCCACCAGCGCGTTGGAAATGACCAGACCGATGATCTTTACGCGCCCGCGGTCGCAGGCCAGTGTGGTGACGAGTGTGGAGTTGTCGCCGACGGCACACAGCAGCAGGCCGAACTTGGTTTTGAAAAACCAGTCAATGAGAAGCTTGAGGATGATCACAAGGATCAGGGAAATGACGAGCTTCCGTCCAAGCAGGCTCAGCTTGCCGAACAGGGCCATGGCGGCGGGAGAGGTGAAGATGGTGTCGGTTGAGCGGTCGATGGTGAGATTGGAGCCGGCGATCTGCAGGTTGATGGAAAACAGCGCCGTCATCGTGATGATGCCGGCCAGCAGGTCGCGGATCCGCAGGCGGACATGGATCAGACCCGTCACGAGACCTGCCAGCGCACCGATGGCCATGGCGACCAGCAGCGTCAGCCACGGGTTCATCCCGCGGGTGAGCAGCACGGCGGTGACGGCTGCGCCCAGCGGGAAGCTGCCGTCGACGCTCAGATCGGGGAAATCGAGGATGGTGTATGTGAAGTAAACGCCGAAGGAGATCAGCGCGTAAATCAGGCCCTGTATGAGGGTGCTGACAATGAGATCCTGCATGGCAAAACGCTCCTGACTATTTTAAATGTATAAACGCCGGAGACTGCCGAAGCAGCCCGCGGGCTGCTTCGGCAGTCTCCGGCGCTGCGTGCCGCAGGCACGCAGCGCCGGGTGCGGGATATCGGAGTGTGCTTATTCGGCTGCGCACTCAATGGCGGAGTCGGCAATCTCCTGCGGCAGCCCGATGTTCATGAGAGACAGCGCGTCGGAATTGACGTAGGTGCTGTATTCGGTGATGGTCTCATAGGGGATATCCTCACAGGTGGCCTCGCCGGTGAGCACCTTGGCGGCCATCAGGCCGGTCTGGATGCCGAGCTGATAGTAGTCGATGCCGGCGGAGGCGACACAGCCGAGCTTGACCTGCTCGATTTCGGAGCCGTAAACGGGGATGCCGGCCTCGTTGGTCTTGTCCAGGATGGCGCCCAGCACGCCGACGACGTTGTTGTCGGTGAGGTTGGAGAAGCAGTCGACGCCGCGGTTGATGAGCGTATCGACGGCCTGCGTGACCTCGGACTGGGCGGTGACGCCGACGGTCTCAAGCGTGAAGCCGTAATCGGCGACTGCGGCCTCATAGTCGGAAACCGTGGAGACAGAGTTCGGCTCGCTGGTGGTGTAGATGATGCCGAGCGTCTTGGCGTCCGGCTGGAGGGCGCGGATCAGCTGCAGCTGCGCCTCGACGGGGAGCTTATCGGAGGTGCCGGTGACGTTGCCGCTGTCGAGCTTGGCCTGGACGGGGTCGCTGCAGGCGGTGAAGATGACGGGGATGTTCTTGTCCTCGGCGGCGTTGAAGCAGGCAACGGCGGACGGGGTTGCGATGCCGACCATCAGTGCAGCGTTTTCAGCGGAAAAGCGGCCTGCGATCTGGGTGTTGATGTTGTCGTCAAAGCCGGCGTTCTGATAATCGACGGTGTAGTCCTCGCCCTCGACGAGGCCCGCCTCGGCCAGACCCGCCAGGAAGCCCTCGCGGCAGTTGTCGAGGGAGGCGTGCTCGCCGTACTGGGAGATGCCGATGAGCTTCGGCTCGCCGTCGTTGCCGGCTTCGGGGGCGGTGCCGCCACAGGCGCACAGCGCGGCGGCCAGAGACAGGGACAGTGCTGCACAGAGGATCTTCTTCATTGCTTTCATGATTATTCTCCTTTTCTTTCTCCTGATTCTTTCTCCTGAACAGGATCGGGTGTTTTTGTTGATCGGATTTGCTGAGGAACGTCATCGGCCGCAGCTGCGGCCCGGCAAGGTCAGGCCCGCCATCGTCTGGCGTTACGCTTCACGGTGCGCCTCCTTTTCCATATACATAGAAAAAAGCCCCGTCCCAACAACATGGGACAAGACTTACATCCTGCGGTGCCACCCAAATTGACGCAAAAGCGCCCGCTTGTTTCGCGTACTGCATACGCGCCGTGCTGATAACGGGTACGGCCCCCGGCAGCCGCTACTGAGCTTGACGCCGTTCACTCTGCCCTCACAAGTCCATTCACCGAACGGTTCCTGCCGTGATCCCACCACCCACGGCTCTCTGAGCGGACGCCTCTTTCGGTTACTTCTCTTGCTCAACGGTTTTGCTTGATAGTCGCATTATACGCATCTGCTCCGCGCTTGTCAAGCGCGAATTTCAAAAAATTCGCGCGCCCCGCCGCCCCGGGGAAGGGGCGGCGGCTCACAGCAGCAGCGGCAGCAGGTCTTCGGGGGTGTCGGCGATGAAGTCTGCTCCGGTACGCTGCAGCTCGCCCGGCTCGGCATAGCCGTAGCCGGCGCCGATGCAGGCGATGCCGGCCTCGTGCGCGCCGTTGACGTCGTAAAACCGGTCGCCAACCAGAACCGCGCGGCCGCACTGCTCCGGCGTGACGCCCAGACGGCGCAGCGCCTCCCGCACGACCTCGGCCTTGCGGCCGAAGCTGCCGTCGAGCTGCGCGCCGACCAGCACGTCAAATGCGTCGAGCACGCCGAAGCGTTCGAGCAGCAGGCGCACGAAGACCTCCGGCTTGGAGGAGGCGACGGCCAGCCTGCGGCCCGCGCCGTGCAGCGTGCGCAGCACCGTGTCGACGCCGGGGTACAGGCAGCTTTCATACACGCCGGTCTCCCGGTACCGCTCGCGGTATTTCTCCACGGCGCGGGCGGCAAGCTCCGGCGACATGCCGTATTTTTGCTGAAACATGTCGGCCAGCGGGGGGCCGCAGAAGCAGTACAGCTCCGAAAGCTCCGCCTCGATGCCCTGATCGCGCAGCGCGTATTGCACGCATCTGGTGATGCCCTCGGCACTGTCGCTGATGGTTCCGTCAAAATCAAACAGGATAAAATCAAACATAATCGGTCTCCGTGCCCGGTCCGTGACGTTCCGGCAGCTGCCGGATGTCCCGGCCCACAAAGGGCAGCTCGATGAATTCGCCCTCCAGCCGCGAGGCCACCTGTGTGCCGCAGCGGCGGCGCAGCTCCTCGGCGGAGAGGTTGGTGCTGATGATGGTGGGCAGGTGGGAAAGCAGGCGCGTGTTTACCAGCGTATACAGCGCGGAATAGGCAAAGCTCGTGGGCATCTCGGTGCCGAGATCGTCAAGAATCATCAGGTCGCACCGCAGCATGCGCCGCACGCGCGAGGCGGCCTCTTCGCCTGCGGCGGTGTCGCGCGCAAACTTCTGTGTCTCGAAGGCGTCCAGCGCCGAGACGGCGGTGTCGTACACGACGGAAAAGCCCTGCCGCTGTACCTGCCCGGCAATGCAGGCCGACAGATAGGTCTTGCCGAGCCCCGGACCGCCGCGGAACAGCAGGTTCGGCGCAGCGGCGGAAAAATTCCGGGCATACGCCCGGCAGGTGAGAAACACCAGCTCCATCTGCGCGCGCGCCGAGCCGCCGTCCTCGCCCGGCGTATCCGGATAGAGGTCGAGCCGGAAGCGCTCGAAGCTGGCTCCGCCGAGGTCGAGCAGGCTGGAAAGGTCTGCCTTGGCCGCCTGGTCGTACAGCGCCAGCAGGCATTGGCAGGGCCGGCCGTCCACAAAGCCGGTGTCGCGGCAGCGGGCGCAGCTGTAGATCTCGTCGATGTAGTCTGCGGGATAGCCGTTTGCGGTCAGCAGCTCGGTGCGGCGCTGCTGGAGGGCAAGGCTCTGCTGCTCGGCCTGTTTTGCCGCCTGCTCTGCGCCGGGACGCAGCGCCGCCGACAGCAGCTGCGCCATGACCGAACGCAGCGCGCGCTCGCACTGCGCCGTCTCCGGCACGCGGGCATAGACCTGCCTGCGGCGGGCCTCCAGCGTCTCCTCGTTGTGCTGTTTGATCGCGGCCAGACGCTCGCGCGCCTGGGCCAGCAGTTTTCCGTCCAGTGGCATAGTCTCACCCGTTCTTCAGTCGGTCGTAAAGCCGGCGCAGCCGCTGTATGTCCTCGCCGCTGGCGGCGGGCTGGCCTCCCTGCGCCGGGCGTGCAGCGGCGGTGCGCCGGGCGTCGCCGGATTCGATCTGCTCCGGCGTATGCAGGCCCTTTTCGTCCCAGCGGCGCAGGATGCCGTTCATATAGCTCCAGGAGAGCGCGCCCTTCTGCAGCACGGTGCGGTCGTAGGCGATGGCGATGGACTCGGGCGGGAAGCCCTGCTCGAGCCAGCCTGTGATGTACCGTGTTTCCGAGGGGGACAGCGCCCGGTCGCACAGGCCCAGCAGCTGCCGGGTGCGCGCAAGCTCCGTTTTCTGCTCGGCCAGATGCTGGATGTGCGCTTCCGCCTGTTCAAGCGTGGTGATCTCGCGGTTGACCCAATCGAAGGCTTCCTTCTCGATGCTGCGGATGGCCGGCAGGCGGCCCGGACCGTATTTCTCCCGATAACGCGAAACGCAGTGGTGCACCAGCAGAAAGATGACCTCCGGCGGCATGCCGAGATAATCGAAGATGCCGAAGAGCGTTTTCGTCTCCTGCGTGGAGAGACGGCGGCCGTAGATGCGGGCGGTCTCGTCCAGCACGGCGGCAAAGCCGCGATCCTGCTGCGCGCGGGCGCAGATCTCCTCGACGGGGTATTCCGGCAGTTCGTCGGCCGGGGGAAGCTTTTCAGCCTGCTGCAGCAGACCGAGCCGGCGCAGCGTGTCGAGCGCACGCGCAAAATCCTGTGCCGACAGGCCGAGCGTGTCGGCCGCGGCCTGGGCGGGAAGCGTGCCGCCGCTGCGCAGCAGGAACAGGTACAGCAGCGCCGCGCTGCCGTCCCGGGCGGATATGAGCTTGTCTGCGTCTGCCGCGGCGAGCGAAAGCCCGCCGGAATCGGCCAGCCGGTATCGTTTGTTTTCCATCTGAAGTCCTTTTTCTGTGCCGGCCTTCGCTGCGGGCCGGCTGTGAAAGCGGGGAAGGCCCCTCCGGTCATACCGGCGGGGCGGCGTTTCCTGCATGCCAGCTATTATAACACACAAAATGCTCTTGAAGCAAGAGGGACAGGTGTGTTATACTGCTATAATAAGTGACAATAAGCTGCCGACGGAGCCGATCCGGCTACCGCGTTTTCTATAGATGCAGGGGAATTTGTTTCATGTTTGAGATCATCACGCGCGCCGTCAGCGCCGAGGCCGCGATTTATGCGGTGCAGGCCGGGGCGGACGCCGTTTATTTTTCCACGGAGGACTGTGCTCCGCGTACCGGAAAGCCGTCCCTTACGGCAGACGAGCTGCCGCTGGTGCTGCGGTACTGCCGTGTTCGCGGCTGCCGGGTGTACGCAGAACTGGACGTGCTTGCCTCCGACCTGGAACTGCCCGCCGCCGCGGCGCAGGCCGAGAAGCTCTGCCGCATGGGCGTGCAGGGTCTCATTGTACACGATTTGGGCCTGGCGTGTGTGCTTCGGCGCACGCTGCCGGACATTCCGCTCATTGCCGGCCTGCGGCTTGACCTTCACAGCACGGCAGGCGCGCTGGCTGCTGCGGAGATGGGCTTTTCATACATCCTGCTGGCGCCGGAACTGAGCCTGGACGAGATCGCGCGCATTGCCGGGCGGGTACCCGTGCCGGTGCTGGTGCTGGGGCAGGGACCGTCCTGCATTGCCCATCGGGGGCAGTGTCTGCTCAGCGCGCTCTCCGGCTCGGGGCGCGACAGCTGCGGCCGCTGCGCCCGTCCGTGCCGCGAGAAGCTGAGCATGGGCATGCTGTCGCCGGAATATCCGCTGGCCCAGAAGGATCTGTGTCTGGCCGGGCGCATCCCGCAGCTGAAGCAGGCGGGCGTGTCGGGCGTGCTGCTCGACGGGATCGACCCGCTGTATCCGGAGCTGGCCGGGCGGCTGACGCAGCTGTATGCCCTGACCGGGCACAGCGGCCGACATGTGCTGCCGGACGAGATCGCGCAGCTGCAGCGGCAGCTGTACCCCGGCGGGCTGACGCACGGCTGGATCGACGGGGAGGCGGGGGCCGATTCGTTCGGCCTGCCGCAGCCGCTGGAACGGGAGGGCCGTGCGGCTCTGTCGCAGGTCCGGAGAGCGCTTGCCAACGAGGAGCTGCGCCGTGTGCCGGTGGAGTTTGCCGCCGTGGGGCGACAGACCGAGCTGGAGCTGGCTGTGCGCGACGCGGACGGGCATCAGGCTGTCGTGCGCGTGCATGCCGGCGTCGACCCCATCGGCGCGGGCGTCAGCCGGGCGGCGGTGGAGGACCGGCTGCAGCGCACGGCCGGCACGCCGTACCACTGCTCCGGCGTGCAGACGGCCCGGCTGGAGCATATCACGGTGCTGGAGGAGCAGCTTGACGAGGGCCGGCGCAGCCTGCTGGCCGCGCTCACCGAGCAGCGCAGCGTGCCGCCGGCCGTGCGGGTGCGCCCGATGCCGTCGCCGCCGCCCGTGCGCGGGCAGGCGGAGCCGCCGGTGATGACGGTGCAGGTGCGCTCGGCAGAGCAGCTCACGCCGGAGCTGGCTGCGCTCTGCCCGGCACTGGTGTATGTGCCGCTGGAGGAGCTGAGCGAGCATTTCGGCGCGGTCGGACCGTTTCTGGACGCCGGAGTGCGTGTGGCGGCGGTCCTGCCGCGCGCAATGACCGACGGGGAAATGCCGGAGGTGGCCCGCCTGTTGCGCAAGCTGCGCAGTCTCGGCGTGGACGAGGTGCTTGCCGGCAATCTTGGCCACATTGCGCCGGCGCGCATTGCCGGGTTCCGCATCCACGGGGACTTCGGCCTGAACCTGGCCAGTTGGCCTGCCGTACAGCTGATGCGGGAGGCACAGCTGGAAACGGTGACGGCCAGCCTTGAGCTGAGTCTGACGGCCGTTGCCGCCATGGCGAAGCCGGTGGGGCTGGAGCTGATTGTCTATGGCCGCGTTCCGGTGATGCTGACGGATCACTGCCTCATCAAGATGGCCTCCGGCGGCCGATGCGTCTGTCAGAAGGGGCACACCCTGCGCGACCGGAAGGGCGGCGTGTATCCCGTGCTGCGCGAGTTCGGCTGCCGCAACGAGATCCTGGCCCGGGACAAGCTGTTTCTGGGCGACCGGCGGGCCGACTGGGAGCACATCGGCCTGTGGGGCGCGCGGCTGTATTTTACGACGGAAAGTCCGCGGGAGTGCGTCGAGGTTACCCGCGCCTTCTGCGGGCAGACGGCCTATGTGCCGAACAACATTTCGCGCGGACTGTATGATAAAGGAGCAGGCATATGAAGTTGATTCTTGCTTCCGGCTCGCCGCGGCGGCGGGAGCTGCTGACGATGCTGGGCGCACAGTTTGAAACCATCCCGGCCCGGGGAGAGGAGCGCGCGGACCCGTCGCTTGCGCCGCCGCAGCTGGTGGAGCAGCTGGCGCTGGCCAAGGCGCGCGAGGTGGCGCGCATGCATCCGGATGCGGTGGTCATCGGTGCGGACACGGTGGTGAGCGCCGACGGCGCGGTGCTGGGAAAGCCCCATTCCCGGGAGGAGGCCGCAGCCATGCTGCGCGGCCTGTCCGGCAGAACGCACAGCGTGTTCACCGGGCTGGCCGTGCTGTCCCCGGAGGGGGAGCAGACCGGCTGGGAGGAAACGCGCGTGACCTTCTGCCCGCTGTCCGACCGGGAGATCGAAGCTTACATCGACACGGGAGAGCCGCTGGACAAGGCCGGCGCGTACGGCGCGCAGGGCATCGCGGCCCTGTTTGTTGAGCGCATGGAGGGCGACTTTTTCAACGTTGTGGGCCTGCCGCTGTGCCGGCTGGGCAAAATGCTAAAGATGGTGGGCGTGAGATTGCTTTGAAAAACTATCTGAAAAGAAAAGGAATCCGGGTCGGCGTGGTCGTTCTGGTCGCGGCGATCCTGGTGGGTGCATGCACCCATGCGCACCGCGGCGGACAGGCCGGCGCGGCGCGCAATGCAGCCGCGAGCCTTTCCGGCCCGGTGCAGAAGGCGGCTACGGCGCTGACCGACTGGATGGAGCGCATCTATGCCAGCCGCTTCCGCTATGACCAGCTGGCCGAGGAAAACGAGGCGCTGCGCAGGCAGCTGAGTCAGGCGCAGGCCGACGCGCGCGAGGCCGCGGAGCTGCGCGAGGAAAACGAGCGGCTGCGCCAGCTTCTGGATTTGGCAGAAAAGCGCAGGGACTTCACCTTCGAGGCGGTCAAGATTACCTCGCGCGGCTCGTCGAACTGGTCGTCCACCTTCACCATCAGCAAGGGCGAGGACTACGGTATTGAGGTCAACGACTGCGTCGTGACCGAGACGGAGATGCTCGTCGGACAGGTGATCGAGGTGGGAGACACCTGGGCCACCGTGCGCACGCTGATCGATGTGGACTTCAACGCCGGTGCGTTCGTCGGCGAGGATCACCATGCCGGCATGCTTGTGGGCGGCTTTGCCCTGATGCAGAAGGGCTGCACGAGTCTGACGTATCTGTCCGAGGGCGCGCAGATGTTCGTGGGCGACACGGTGCTCACCTCCGGCAAGGGCGGGGCCTTCCCGTCCGGCATCGTGGTCGGTACGGTGACGGAGATCCTGGAGGAGGCCGGCGGCCAGAATTCCTACGGTGTGGTCAAGCCGTCGTGCGAGCTGGACACGCTCTCTCAGGTGTTCGTTATCAAGGACTTTCAGGTTGTGGAGTGACGGCCGATGATTGCGGATCTGTTTGACTTTTCCAGGCTGCGCCGCGCGCTGGTGTATGTGGTGTATCTGCTGCTCGTGCTGCTGCTGCAGAGCCTGCTGGGCTCGCGGCTGACGCTGCTGGGCGTGCACGCGCTGTTTTTGCCGGCCGCCGCGGTGGCGGTGGGGATGCTGGAGGACGGCGTGTGGGGCGGCCTGTTCGGGCTGGCGCTCGGCATTCTGGCCGACGCCGGCTTTACGGAGAATACGGTGCTCTTTACGGTGCTCTTTGCGCTGATCGGCTTTTTTTCCGGCTTTGCGGCTGCGTTTCTGGTCAATCGCCGGTTCTTCTCCTATCTGACCGTGAGCCTGGCGGCGCTGCTGATTACGGCGCTTTGCCAGATGCTCGGCGTGTGGGTATCCGACGGCGTGTGCTGGAGTGCGCTGGGAACGGCAGCGCTGCAGACGCTGTGGTCGCTGCCGGCGGCGGCGCTCATCTACTTCCCGGCGCGGTATATCGCCGGGCGCGATTGGGAATGATCTCCCCGGAAGGAATGGTATGGATAAACTTGTAAAGCCCTCGCGGCTTCTGGCGCTGGCGCTGCTTCTGGCAGCGCTGATCGGCATTTATGTCGTTTCGCTGTACAAGCTGCAGATCGTGGAGGGCGCGGCCTATTCGGAGGCCAGCCGCAACAGCGTGGTGTCCACGCGCGTCGTACCCGCCGCGCGCGGCAACATCATGGACCGGTATGGCCGCGTGCTGGTGTCCAACCGCACGTGCAACAATCTGCTCATCAATTCCGACGAGCTGTTCGCCCTTGACGATGACGATACCTGGGACAAGGCCAACGCCGCCATCCTGGAGCTTGTCAACACCGTCGAGGCCTGCGGCGATACGTATACGGACGAGCTGCCGGTGACGAAGGATTCACCGTTCACTTATACGGAGATGACCGACGTGCAGCGCGCGCGCCTGCAGGCGTTTCTGGAAAACGCCGGGCTGGATCAGGACGCCTCTGCCGTGGAGCTGATGAGCTATTTCCGCACGCGCTATAAAATCGACAACAGCTACAGCGCGCGGCAGATGCGGATCATCGCCGGCATCCGCTATGAGATCAACATCCGCTACATCATCCCCACATCAGACTATGTCTTCGCACAGGACGTCTCCATCGAGCTGATCACCCGCCTGATGGAGAACAACGTGCCGGCCTTCGAGGTGGAAACCAGCTATGTCCGAGAATACAACACCACGGCCGCCGCGCATCTGCTCGGCTACATCGGCATGATGAACGAGAAGGAGGCCGAGTATTACGGCGACCGCGGCTATAAGTTCAACGCGCTGGTCGGCAAGGACGGCGTGGAATACGCCTTCGAGGACTATCTGCACGGCGTCGACGGCGAGGCCAAGGTGACGCGCACCGCCTCCGGCACCATCACCAGCACGGTCTACACACAGGAGCCGCAGCCGGGCGGCAACGTTTATCTGACCATTGACCTCAACCTGCAGGAGGCTGCCGAGCGTGCGCTCGATAAGAGCATCACCGCCATGAACGACGACCGCCGCGCCCAGAACGAGGAGATCGAGCAGTACGGCGGCTCGGAGGAGGATATTCAGCAGCTCATCACCGGCGGCGCGGTGGTGGCCGTCAAGGTGGACACGGGCGAGCCGCTGGCCATCGCCAGCTGGCCGACCTATAACCTGCCTACCATCATGGAGGACTATGACGAGATCGTTGCCGCGGAGAATGCGCCGTTGTTCAACCGCGCGCTCAACGGCACCTATGCCCCCGGCTCCACCTTT
>JALEMS010000042.1 GCA_022768185.1 Clostridiales bacterium
TTCTCTGAGCGCCGGAGATAAATTCAAGGATGACTCTGTTGTGATCTATGACATTACTCCCGGCGAATCCTACACATTCCAGTTATCAGAGTATAGCTGGTGAGCTTTCGTAATTTTTCACGAACATAAGGGCTTGGGACGATCCCCAAAATGAAAACAGGGCGTTTCAGCGGTCAGCCGGAACGCTCTGTTTTTCGGTGTGGGTACTCACCGGATTTGCTTGCTGCTCTGCTGCTCTGCAAGGAAATCCCGGTCAGACCACGCCGTTTTTCGCAAGTGTAGCTACACTTGCTGTGCTTGCTCTTCCTCAAACAATCACATCGACCAGAACGTTTATTCTTGTTATAATTAGGCTGAGAGATTAAAAAAGTCTTGGAATGCAGCTGATTTTCATTGGCAAAGCCGCCTCCCCCGCGCGCCACAACATCGTCTTTGACCACGTCAGCTTCTCCTATGAGAAAAAGCCGATTCTCCGCGACGTCAGCGTGACGCTCCCGGATAAGACCATGACCGACATCGTCGGCCCCTCCGGCTCCGGCAAGACCACCTTCTGCAACCTCGTCGCCCGCTTCTGGGACGTGGAAATCGGCCGCGCCAGCATCGGCGGCTCAGAACGTCTACCTCTTCGCGTACACCATCGAAAATACCATCAAGTTCGGCTGCCCCGACGCGACGCACGAGCAGGTCGTCGAAGCCGCGCGCAAGGCCGACCGGATCCTCGTCGTCGAGGACGGGCGCATTGCCGAGTGCGGCACGCACGACGAGCTGATGGCACGCGGCGGGCCCTACCGCCGCTTCACCGAGATCCGCGAGCGGGCCGAGCTCTGACAGCTCGACGCGGAGTAAACCCCTCCCCTACGCACCCCCGGGTGCCAGCTTTCTATAAGCTGCCGCCCGCCTTTTTGGCCAAATGGACGGTTGACTTGCGGGACATGCCGCCTTATAATGACATGTCGAATCTAAGAAAAGGGAGCCTTGCCATGCTGCTGCACAAACCCCGCGGGCAGATGTCCGAATCTCTGCTGATGTCCGCCTTCATCATCCTCTCCGGCGGCCTGCAGGACGCCTATACCTACCTCTGCCGCGGCGGCGTATTCGCCAACGCCCAGACGGGCAACATCGTGCTCTTCAGCACCTGTCTCTTTGAGGGCGACTGGCACAGGAGCCTGCACTATCTCGTCCCGGTGCTCTCGTTCATGCTGGGGATCTTCGTCGCCGAATGCGTCCACCGTCGCTTCAAGCACATGGAGCGCGTCCACTGGCGTCAGCTTATCCTCCTCGCGGAGATTGTGTTTCTCTTCGCCGTGGGCTTTCTGCCGCAGTCGGTCGATACGCCCACAAACGCCGTCGTGTCCTTCGTCTGCGCCATGCAGGTACAGACCTTCCGCAAGGTGCGCGGCCATGCCTATGCCAGCACCATGTGCATCGGCAACATGCGCAGCGGCACGGAGGCGCTGTGCGTCTACTTCCACACGCATGACCGCGAGGTGCTGCACAAGGCGCTGACGTACTTCGGCGTGATCGGCGTGTTCGCCGCCGGCGCGGGGCTCGGCGCACTGCTCACGGCGCGCTTCGGCATCCGCGGGATCTGGCTCTCCTGCGCGCTGCTGGCGGTGAGCTTTCTCATCATGTTCATCCACGACGACCTCAGGCGAGACTGACGCTTCTCCCCCGCCGCACACGCGGCGGGGGATTTTTGCGCCAAAACCGGCACAAAATCCGTTTTTTACCCTTGCGAAACGCGGAAAAGGCCTGTATAATTAGTTAGTTATAATGTGTTAGTATGCCATTTTTTAGATTTGAGGATTGATGCAATGAGTACCGTTATCGCATCCGTTGACCGGCGCAGCCCGGCGCAGCTCGCGGGAATCAAGCCCGGCGAGCAGCTGCTGACCATCAACGGACATGAGATCATAGATGTTCTGGACTACCGCTTTTACGGGTATGATGCAGACAGCCACCTGACGCTGCGCGAACCGAATGGGGCGCAGCGCGCCGTCCATATCCGGAAGCAGGAGGGGCAGGATCTCGGTCTGAACTTCGACACCTATCTCATGGACGAGATGCGCTCGTGCGCGAACCACTGCATCTTCTGCTTCGTCGACCAGATGCCCCCCGGCATGCGTCAGACGCTCTATTTCAAGGACGACGACGCGCGCCTTTCCTTCCTGCTCGGCAACTATATCACCCTCACGAACCTCACCGAGCGCGAGGCGCAGCGCATCATCGACCTGCACATCTGCCCCATCAACGTCTCCGTCCACACGACGGATCCGCAGCTGCACTGCACGATGCTTGGCAACAAAAACGCCGGGCGCTCGCTCGAGTATATCCGCGCGTTCTGCAAGGCGGGCATCGTCATGAACGGCCAGATCGTCATCTGCCCCGGCTGGAACGACGGCGACCAGCTCCGCCGGACGCTGCGCGACCTGACGGACTGGGAGTTTTCGAGCTGCTCGCTCGTCCCCGTCGGCATCACGAAGTACCGCAAGGGACTCGCGAAGCTCCGCCCCGTCGACGCCGACTGCGCGCGGGAGATCATCGCCATCGCTGAGGAGTTCGGGCAGGAGAACCTCCGCCGCTTCGGCACACGCCGCTTCTTCTGCGCGGACGAGCTGTTCCTGCGCGCGGGGCTGCCGCTGCCGGAAGCGGACTACTACGAGGGCTACCGCCAGATTGAAAACGGCGTGGGGATGCTCCGCTCGCTGGGCGACGATTTTCTCGCTGCGCTCGACACCGAGGAGCTGCCGGAAAACCCCGGCGACTTCACCATCGCGACGGGCGTCGCTGCGGCGCCGTTCCTGCGCGGTCTGCTCGAGCAGGCGCAGGCGCGCTTTCCCGGCCTGCGCGGCCGGGTCGTCGCCGTGCGCAACGACTTCTTCGGCCACACGATCGACGTGGCAGGCCTGCTCACGGGGCAGGATCTCTCCGCGCAGCTGCACGCCGTGCCTGATCTCGGGCGCGTGCTGATCCCGATCCACATGCTGCGCAACGGGGAGAACGTTTTTCTCGATGACTATACCGTCCCGCGCCTTTCCGAGGAGCTCGGCTGCCCGGTGGAGGTGGTCGGCATGGACGGCTTTGACTTGGCGGACGCCGTGTTCGCCTCCTGCGACACTGTAAAGGAGTGATTTTTTATGTCGAAACCCATCATCGCCATCGTGGGCCGCCCCAACGTGGGCAAGTCCATGCTCTTTAACAAGCTCATCGGCCGCCGCCTTTCCATCGTGGAGGACACGCCCGGCGTGACGCGCGACCGCATCTACGGCCAGACCGACTGGAACGGCCGCACCTTCACCCTCGTCGACACCGGCGGCATCGAGCCGAGCACCGACAACCAGATTCTCTCGTTCATGCGCGAGCAGGCGCAGATCGCCATCGACAACGCGACGGTCATCGTCCTCGTCGTCGACATCAAGACCGGCATGACCGCCGCCGATCAGGAGGTCGCGAACATGCTGCAGCGGTCGAAAAAGCCGATCGTGCTCGCCGTGAACAAGATGGACTCCACCGGTCCCGCCGATCCCGAGTTCTACGAGTTCTATAACCTCGGTCTCGGCGACCCGATCGCCGTCTCCGCCGTCCACGGCCACGGCACGGGCGACCTGCTCGACGCATGTCTGCAGTATTTCCCGCCGGAGGACGACGAGCAGGACGATGACGACGTCATTCAGGTCGCCATCATCGGAAAGCCCAACGTCGGCAAGTCCTCGCTCACAAACCGCATTCTCGGCGAGCAGCGCGTCATTGTCAGCAACGTCGCGGGCACGACGCGCGACGCCATCGACTCGTACTTTGAAAACGAGACGGGCAAGTTCAACTTCATCGACACCGCCGGCATGCGCAAGAAGTCGAAGGTCGACGACAGCATCGAGAAATACAGCGTCCTGCGCGCGACGATGGCCATCGAGCGCTCGGACGTGTGCCTGATTCTCATCGACGCGACCGAGGGCGTGACCGAGCAGGACACGAAGGTCGCGGGGCTTGCACATGAGGCGGGCAAGGCCTGCATCATTGTCGTGAACAAGTGGGATCTCGTGGAAAAGGACGGCAAGACGATGGACCGCATGCGCGAGGACATCCGCCGCGACCTGAGCTATATGACCTACGCGCCGATCCTGTTCATCTCCGCGCTCACCGGCCAGCGCGTGACGCGGCTGTTCGAGCTGATCCAGTATGTGAACAACCAGGCCACGACCCGCATCACGACGGGCATGCTCAACTCCGTCCTCGCCGACGCGCAGACGCGCGTCCAGCCCCCGACGGACAAGGGCCGCCGCCTGAAGATCTATTACATGACGCAGGTCGGCATCAAGCCGCCGCACTTCGTCGTGTTCTGCAACGACAAAAAGCTCTTCCACTTCTCCTACCGCCGGTATCTGGAAAACCAGATTCGCAGCGTGTTCGGTCTGGAGGGCACGCCCATCATTATGAGCATCCGTCAGAAGGGTGAGGAGGACGCATAACCATGTCCAATCTGTTTGCGGCGGCGGTGGTGCTGCTGGTATCGTATTTTCTCGGTTGCATCAACGGCTCGGTCATGACTTCTCACTTCGTCATCCATGACGACGTCCGTCAGCACGGCAGCGGCAACGCCGGTCTGACGAATTTCTACCGCACCTACGGCGCGAAATACGCGCTCATGGTCATCGCCTTCGATATGGGCAAGACCGTTGTTGCCTGCCTTATCGGCGGCTACATGTTCCACAGCCTCCTCGGCGACTGGACGCTGGGTCTGCTCATCGCGGGCATCGGCTGCGAGCTCGGGCACATGTTCCCTGTGTTCTTCGGCTTCCGCGGCGGCAAGGGCATTCTCTCCGGCGGCACGATCGTCCTAATGCTCGACTGGCGCGTGGCGCTCGTGGCGTGGGGGCTGTTCGTGGTGCTGTGGCTCTCGACGAAATATGTCTCCCTCGGCTCCATTGCCGCCACGGCGAGCATGCCCGTCACCACGTTTTTCGTCTTTTCGCACAACGTCCTTTATACCGTTCTCTCCGCCGCCATCGCGGCGCTCGTGATCTGGTGCCACCGCGGCAACATCCAGCGTCTGCTCTCCGGCACGGAGAAAAAGTTCAAATGGCACGTCAATCCTATCCGAGAGGATGACGGAAAATAAACGGAAAGGTTGATTCTCCGATGAAGCACAATCAGGTTCGTCAAGTGGTCTTCCCGATTCTCACCGCCTTTATCTGGGGCACGTCGTTCGTGGCGCAGGACATCTGCGCCGACGTCATGGGCGCGTTCACCTTCAACGCCTCGCGCTATTATATCGCGACGCTCGCGCTGCTGGTGCTGGTCACCGTGCGCGCCGCCGCGGAGAAAAAGGAGGAGCGTCCCTCCCTCTCCCGCGAGGAGAAAAAGTCCGCGCGCCGGCAGCTCTGGCTTGGTGGCTTCTGCTGCGGAACGGCGCTCGCCTTTGCCTCGAATTTCCAGCAGGCGGGCATGGTCGCCGGCACCGACAGCGGCAAGGCCGGCTTTCTGACGGCGCTGTATGTGGTACTGGTGCCTGTGTTCGGTCTGTTCTTTAGGCGCAAGGTCGACCCCCCCGTGTGGGTCGCGGTCGCGCTCTCGGTCGCGGCGCTGTACCTGCTTTGCATGAAGGGGAGCTTTTCTCTCGCGGCGGGTGACCTGCTGGTGCTGGTATGCGCGGTGTGCTTCGCGGTACATATCCTCGTGATCGACCACTTCACCGCCTTCTGCGACGGGGTGAAGCTCAGCTGCATCCAGTTTCTGTTCGCCGGGTCGTGGTCGGCCGTCTGTATGCTGATTTTCGACAACGTCGATCTGCATGCGCTGCTGTCGAACATCCTGCCGCTGCTATACATGGGCGTTTTCTCCTGCGGCATCGGCTATACACTGCAGATTCTCGCGCAGAAGGACTCGAACCCCACGGTCGTGACGATCCTGCTGAGCCTTGAGAGCGTATTTGCTGTCATCGCGGGTGCGATTGTCCTGCACCAGTCCATGTCCGCGCGCGAGTATATCGGCTGCGTGCTGATGTTCATCGCGGTGCTGCTGGCGCAGATTCCGATGCCTGCCAAGAAGCGGGCGGCGCAGTAAGCGTGCTTGCAAATACGCGCAGTCTGTGCTATACTGACGTTACTTCGGCGGCGCGGGCTCTTTCCCCGCGCCGCTGCAGCAAAATCAAACTCAGCGCCGGGACGCTGCCGCCGCGCACACAGCGGCAGATGCACCCGTCCGCCGAGTCCTCCGCGTTTCCCGGTCTGTTACCTGAGTCCGGGGAACGCGGATTTTTTGCTTTACAGAACGGCAAAACAGCGCTATAATAAGGTGTTATGAATTATCTGACGTACAATAATCGACCCTTTCTGGAGGTGCCCGCGTGAAAGTCAATCAGGTGCGTGCCGGTGCGGTGCTGTCCTATGTCTCCATCATACTGAGCACCGTCATCTCCTTCGTCTATACGCCGATCATGATCGGCCGTCTCGGTGACAGCGAGTATGGCGTCTATCAGTTTGTACTTCCCATTATCTCGTATCTGAGCCTGCTCTCCTTCGGCCTCGGCAGCGCGTATGTTCGCTACTATTCCCGCTTCAAGGCCGCGGACGATAGGGACGGCATGCGCAAGCTCAACGGCATGTTCCTGCTGGCCTACACCGTGCAGGGGACGGTCGTGCTCATCATCGGCCTGTGGCTGAGCTATCACGGGAGCGTCATCTTCGGCACAAAGCTCACCGCGGAGGAGGTTACCCTCGGCGTAAAGCTCCTTCGGATCATGACGGTCAACGCCGCGCTCACCTTCCCCATTACGGTCTTCGAGTCCTATGTCACAATCCATGAGCGCTATCTCTTCCAGAAGATCGTCGCCATGGGAAAGCAGGTACTCAACCCGCTGATTATGATCCCCTTGCTGCTGATGGGATACCGCTCCGTCGCGATGACGGTACTCTCGCTGATCTTCACGATCCTCAGCGGCATCATCAACATCGGCTACTGCGTCTTCAAGCTGAAGATCACCTTCCGCTTCGGCCCCTATACCAGCCACGACTTCAAGCTCATCCGCGAGATGTTCTCGTTCATGCTGTATGTATTCATCGGCATCGTGGTCGAGAACATCAACTGGAGCATCGACCGCCAGCTCCTTGGCTGGATCCACGGCAGTACCGCCGTCACGGTCTATACCGTCGCCTCGCAGGTGAACATCTACTTCCTGACGTTCGCGACCGCCGTCTCGAACGTCCTCACCCCGCAGGTGCACCGTCTCGTCGCCGAGGCCCGCCCCATGCGTGAACTCGACGCGATGTTTACAAAGGTCGGGCGACTGCAGTTCATCCTGCTCGGGTGCATTCTGCTTGGCTTTGTGGCCGTGGGACGCGGTTTTCTTGCCCTGTGGGGTCAGAGCGCGGCCTACGCCGACACACGCTACTGGATCGCGTTGCTACTGATGTTTACCTGTCTCTGGACGAACATCCAGACGCTCGGCACCATCATCCAGCAGGCGATGAACATGCACAAATTCCGCTCATTTCTGTATCTGGCCGTTCTGATCGGAAACATTCTCATCAGTATTCCCCTTTGCTGGAAGTGGGAGGGGCTCGGCTCCGCCATCGGCACGGCCATCGCCACGCTCATCGGCAACGTCACGCTCATGAACTGGTACTACCACAAGCGCATCGGCCTGAACATCCCGATGTTCTGGAAGCACATCTTCCACCTGCTTCCGTCCATGCTCCTGCCGTTTATCGCGGCGGTGCTGCTCGCGATTTACGTCTATCCGACATCGTACTTCGGCGTCGCCGGAATCGCGGCCGCGTTCGCGCTGCTCTACGGTGCGTGCATGTGGCTGTTCGGCATGAACCGCTATGAGCGCGGGCTTGTGACAACCATCGTGCGAAAGTTTCTCCCTGCCCGGCGTGGGCGTCGGCGTCGGTAAAGAAAGCAAAACGCAGCCCCCGAATGAGACATTCGGGGGCTGCGTTTTATTTTTTTGACTTTGTCAACAGGTCCCTTATTTTCAAAGGCAATCAATCGTGAAAGGTTCAACTCCGGGCGTCTGATTTCTGCATGAACTCCAGATAAAGACTATATAGCACCGCACAGACCGGAACGCTGAAAAGCATCCCCAAGACACCAAACGCCCCGCCTCCAATCGTGACAGCCATTAGCACAAGCAGTCCGGGTAGGCCGACCGATTTTCCAACAACTTTTGGATAAATCAAATTGCCCTCTACCTGTTGTAGAATCAGCAGATAAACAATGAACCACACCGCTTTGATGGGTTCCGCCAACAGGATCAGAAATGCACCAAGACCGCCGCCGAGCCATGCGCCGAAGATCGGCACTAACGCGGTAACAGCAACAAATGCGGAAACGGCACCGGCATAGGGAATCCTCAGAATCAGCATCCCAAAGAAGCAGAGGACTCCAATAATGACAGCCTCGGTAAGCTGTCCGCTGACAAAGTTGGTAAAGGTTTGATTCGTCAGCGAAGCGATGCTCAGAAGTCGCCTTGCCCTCGTTTGTGGAAGCACCGTTGTGATCAGCTTTTTTAAGTGGGTTGCAACCACTTCTTTTTTTGCCAGCAGATACAAAGCAAAAACGAACGCCAAAAGCACGTCAACCAAGCCGGAAAGGATGGATGTGGCCGCGCCCCATGTTACTGTAATGATTCCGCTGCCTTCGTCGTTGATAAAGGTCGTAATTTTCTCAATCAGCAGATCGGAGTCGATTGCATATTCCGGCAAAACGATGTTGTACTTTGCTGCAAAGTGAACAGTATCTGCCCACCAGCACCCAATTTCATCAACATAAAACGGAATATTCTGAATAAACTCATCGCCGGATTCCCGCAGACTCGGAATCATCATAAACACTACGGCAAACAAAATCCCAAACACAAGAACAGCACTTAAAGTGAGGCAAACGGGTCTTGCCAGCTTTGCAGGGGCTTTTTTGCATACCTTGTTCCAGCAACGTTCAAGTGGATTAAGGACGACATTGATTAGAAAAGCGATACCTCCACCAATTAGAAACGGTGAGAACAGTGAGATCACTTTTCCGAGAAATTTCATTACGGCATCGAGGTTCATTAAAGCCCAAGCAAAAAGAATAATCAGCAGCAATGCGCGAATGATGGATCGAACAATGCTTTTGTCGAGCGGCCTGTTCTCCGGCGGTGCAGCAATATCGTGCTGTTTGGTGTCAGTACCCTGTGTTTTTTTAGCCATATCCCCTCCACGCTGTTATTGCGCACATTCTAAAATAGAGTCACATTGCATGACAGTAATGGACGACACTCTGTATGCACTCAGCTCAGAGACCGTGATCTCCAGATGTTGAACATGAAAAGATTCACCCTTGACCGGGACTCTGTTTAGTTGCTCCATGACCCATCCGCCAACGGAAACGCTGTCCGATTTCAGTTTGACAGCAAAGAATTCCATAAAATCTTCTAAGCTGACGGAGCAGTCCACGCGGTAGGTATTCTCGTCCAGCTTTTCAAAATCTTCTTCCACCTCGTCGTGTTCGTCCCAAATTTCACCGACCAGTTCTTCCAGAATATCCTCCATCGTAACAATACCGAGCGTCCCGCCAAAGTCATCCACAACAACGGCGACGTGGGACTTCTGATGCTGGAGCATTTTTAGAATATCCCGGATTTTTGTGTGCTGATAGACAAACAGCGGTTCCGTCATAATCTCCGCAATGGTTTGATCCGTCATCTTGCCGTTGATATAGAAATCCTTCTGATGAAGAACGCCGACGATCTGATCGATAGTATCCCGGTAGACCAGTAGGCGGGAAAAGCGGGACTGCGTAAAGGCTCTGGCAATTTCCTCGTGACTTTCGCCGATGTCCACGGCCTCCAAGTCGATTCGATGGGTCAGAATTTCTGCCGCCGTCAGGTCGCGGAACTCAAGAGCATTGCGCAGCAGCTCACCCTCGTTTTCATCAATGCCACCGTCCTGCTCCATGTCCTCCATGAAAAGGAGCAGTTCCTCGTGGGACATTTTTGCGTTGTCATCCGTCTTGAAGAAGCGGGAAACAAACTTTTTCCACTGGGAAAAGAGAACATTCAGCGGCGTCAAGACCAAAATCCAAAGGCGGATAAAGGGCGCGCTGAACAAGGCAAAGCGTTCAGGGGCGTCCTTTGCAACACTCTTGGGGGTGATCTCGCCAAAAATCAAAACAACGATCGTTACGACGACCGTAGAGACCGTCGCGCCGATGTCGCCGTAAAGTCCGACGAACAGAAGTGCGCCGATGGATGCCACCATGATATTGACGATATTGTTGCCGATCAGGATGGTGGAGATCAGCTTGTCATAATCTTCGGACAGCTTGAGCGCCAGCGCTGCCCGCTTGTTTCCGTTGTCCGCCAACACCTTGAGGCGGGTCTTATTCAGGGACGAGAACGCCGTTTCTGTGGCGCTGAAATAGGCGGACATGACGATGCAGGCCACCATTGCGAAAATGCTTCCAAAATAATTCATTTCAAACTCCTTTATGTTCTGTTCATACGATCATTTCATGCAAAAAAGACACACCTATACCCGATACCGCAGCAAAGGGCGTAGATATGCCACATATGAACAGGCCATATAAGAGCAGTTTTCGGTGTCATCGCTACTGTCGTATTCCACGAAAGGCCCTTCCTTTTCCTTGCGCACCTATTGACCGTTTGCCGCTTATGCAGCGTACAGCCTTGCGCACTCTTATTATATCATTTCTGCGGTGTAGATTCGGTAAAGAAACAGGTGCAGGGCAATGTCGTCCTGCTTAAAATCTTGATGCGCTTCTTCTCATGGAGTATAATTAAATGGTTAAAAAGCACCTTTGGAGAGATTGCCATGAAAAGCCACCAACGACAAAAAGATATTCTGTTTTCGGCCATTATTTTTTTCTGCGTCTTTGCCGTTAATCTTCTGATCCAGAAAATCTTCATAACGCAGACGCTGGTCCCCATGATTTTTGTATTCGGCGTGTTTCTGATTTCGCTGAAAACGCATGGGTATCTCTACGGTATCACTTCGGCTATCGTCAGCGTGTTCGCGGTAAATTTTGCGTTTACCTATCCATACTATGCTTTTGATTTCTTTGTGGAGGAAAGCATCTTCTCCGCTGTTATTATGCTGATTGTCGCTGTTTCCACCAGTACGCTGAACATTCGAATCAGAGAGCAGGAAATGCTTCGGGTGCGGGAACAGGAGAAATTGCGTTCAGAAAGTGAAAAAGAGAGGATGCGCGGCAACCTGCTGCGGGCAATCTCCCACGACCTGCGTACACCCCTCACCTCAATATACGGCTCGACCTCGACGCTCATTTCCAAGTATGACGCGCTCCCAAAAGAGCAGCAGTTAAAGCTGCTGGGTGAAATTCAAGAGGATAGTGAATGGCTGATCCGTATGGTCGAAAACCTGCTGTCCGTTACAAGGATTGACGATGCAAAGGTCGAGGTCGTTAAAACGCCGACTGTTCTGGACGAGCTGATCGACTCGGTTCTCATGAAGTTTTCAAAGAAGCATCCAAATCAAAAGGTGATTACAAGAATACCGGATGATTTCGTGGATATTCCGATGGATTCCATTCTTATTGAGCAGGTATTGCTGAATTTGCTGGAAAACGCCGTTTTTCACGCAAAAGGTATGACGGAACTGATACTGTCGGTTTCCCTTGCGGGGGACAAGGCGGTATTTGAGGTTTCTGACAATGGCTACGGTATTCCGGAGGATGCGCTGGACAAGATTTTTGCCGGAAGCTATGAAAAGTCCGCCGCGCCGGTGGATGGGACTCGCAGCAATATGGGGATCGGATTATCGGTATGTGCCGCTATTATCAAAGCCCACGGCGGCGAGATCACCGCAGAAAATAGAATAGGCGGCGGCGCTGTATTCCGCTTTTCTCTGGAAAGAAAGTGTGACGATGAGCAATAACAAATATAAGATTCTGATTGTAGAGGATGCAGCCAACACCCGCAGTTTCATCAAAGCAAATCTGGAAACCAGCGACTATCAGGTGATTTGTGCTGAAACCTGTACGCTTGGGATAATGATGTATGCTTCACACCATCCAGATTTAATCATTCTGGATCTTGGCCTGCCAGATCGGGATGGTCTGGACTTGATTCAGGAAGTCCGGGAATCGGACACGGTTCCTATCATTGTCCTGTCTGCTCGTTCCAACGAAAGGGACAAGGTGACGGCATTGGATTTGGGCGCAAATGATTATATTACAAAGCCATTCGGTACAGAAGAATTGCTGGCCCGTATTCGTGCCGTTCTCCGCAGTCATCGGCAGGGAGCAGAAAATGAGAGTACACCCAGCGGCAAATACCAGCTTCAAGATTTGCTGATCGACTATGATAAAAGACAGGTCTTTGTCGGCAAGGACGAAATCGACCTGACACAGACCGAATACAACATCATAGCCTATCTCTCTATCCATGCCGGAAAGGTGCTGACTTATGCCGCAATCATCCGTGCGGTTTGGGGATATTCGGATTATGGCAGCGTTAAGAAGCTGCAAGTCAACATGAAGAACATCCGAAAGAAGATGGGCGTGACGCCCGATGAAAAGCGCTATATCATCAATGAGCTTGGCGTCGGGTATCGTATGCTGGAAGATGATAAATAGAACATGCGGTGCTGCCTTTCAAGAGGCCGCACCGCATTGTAATTTTATTCTGTTTTACGGAAAAGGCTGAACGCCGTTCATTCTATCCGCAGCATCCGGTAGCCGATGCCGATGTGCGTTTGTATGTATTGCTGCCCGTCTTTCCCATTTTCCAGCTTTTTGCGCAGAGTCGCCATAAATACCCGTAGGGAGGCAATATCGTTTTCCCAACTACTGCCCCAAATCTGCTGCGTGATGTAGGTGTGTGTCAAAACCTTACCTACATTTTTGGAGAGCAGGCACAGCAGCTTGTATTCGATGGGCGTCAGGTGCAGTTCTGCACCATCAAGATATGCGCAGCCTGCCGCATAGTCGATTTTCAGCGCACCGTTCGTAAAAATTGGAGTTTCCTGCGCCGTATCCGCTTTCATCAACGCTAATCTTCGCTGCGTCACCCGCAGCCGCGCCAACAGCTCGTCCACGGAAAAGGGCTTCGTCAGGTAATCGTCTGCCCCAGCATCCAACGCCCCGATTTTATCAGAATCCTCCGTTCTGGCACTGATCACGATGATCGGCATATTCGACCACGAACGGATTTTTTGGATGATCTCCACGCCGTCCATATCCGGCAGCCCCAGATCAAGCAGCACAATATCCGGATTATGAGACAGCGCCTCCATTACGGCGCTTGCGCCGTTTGGAGCTGAGAGATACCTGTATTCGTGAGTTTTCAGCGTCGTCGTGATTAAATTGCGCACCGGGGTATCATCTTCTACAACGAGGACGAGCGGCTTATTCATTTAGGTTCACCTCACTAAGCGGTACTGTAAAGGAAAAGATGCAGCCATGCGGCGAATTGTCTTTCAGCGTTATTTCGCCATTATGTGCATGAATGATGGCTTGACAGAGAGTAAGCCCAAGCCCAAGACTTCGGCGGCTGTCGCCAATCGGATTGCCCCCGGTAAAGAACATTTCAAAAACACGTTCCTTTAGTTCATCCGGGATACCGGGCCCGTTGTCGCAGACATAAAGTGCAACTGCATCATCGTGGCGTACTGCGGTTATCTGGATACATGAGCCCGCAGGAGTATACTTGATTGCATTGTTTACGAGATTGACAAGGACTTGCATGATCAGTCCCGCATCCACCCGTACTAATAACGGCTCGTTACCGCAATTTACCATGATCTGATGTTCGGAACTTCTGCGGTCAATATGACGCAGCGCCTCTGAGATAATATCCTCCAGCACCTGATCGGATAGATGCAGCTTTACGCTGCCATCCGCTATTTTCGTAATGGAAAGCAAATTCTCCACAAGCTCAGTCAACCATTGAGAATCATCGTATATGTCGTTAAAAATACGTTGCCGAGTTTCCGCATCCAAAGCATCATAGCTGTGCAGCAGCGTGTCGGCGTTGCCGGAAATGGAGGTCAGCGGGGTTCTAAGATCATGGGAAATCGAACGCAAAAGATTCGCACGAAGCTGTTCGTTCTTTGCAAGGACGGCAGCTTCTTCCTTTTCTCTGGCGTTGCGCAGGTTATCCAGTGCCAAGGCACATTCACCGAGAATGGACAATGAAATGCTGGATTCAAAGGAATCCAAGGGTTTACCCATGATGGAGATGCCAATTACCCCGTAGGCCTGCTGCTGCGTCCGAATGGCAAGATAAAGATACCTCGCTTCAGGAAAATGTGTTGTAGTCGCTCCGGCGCGCTTGCGGTTGTGCCAGACCCAACGAACAACATCCGGCTCCTGTTCAGCATCCGGGACGCCTTGCGGCGAACTGTCGTCTGCCGGATAAAAACTCCCAGCCAGCAGCACACCATCGTGTGCAGGATAAATCAGAATATTGCGCCCCATGAGCCGCTGCATTTGCGTAGCGGTCATTTGATAGACATCCTCTGGTTTTGCAGCTTTTTGGAGCTGCTGATTTGTGTCAAATAAAATCTTGGTGCGGTAGACATCCCGTGCGGATAGCTGCGCGTGAGCTTTCAGCTTTGCGGCCAATGTTCCGGTCAGAAGTGCGATGCCCAGCATAATCGCAAATGTTATAGGGTATCCGCTGTCATAAGCCAATAGAGAGAGGCGGGGTTCCGTCAGAAAGTAGTTAAACAGAATCACGCTCAGGAAAGAGGCCAGAATACCGCAGGTATAGCCGCTGGTAAAAATGGAGGTCAGAAGTACGCTCAACAAATAAACTGCAATGATGTTCGCGTCTATAAAGCCTAAACGGGAGAACACCCAACCAACGGCAGTTGCTATTCCCAAAATGCCCAATGTCAGCAAAAGTTCCCGCACAGTCGGAACGGTCGGATGTGTGATCGCAACGGGCTTTTGCCGATAGTTTTTATATATATCCGCATCGGGAATAATGTGAATGTCAAGTCCCGGAGCAAGCTCAATCAAGCGCTCAGTCAGAGTCGGGCGATTCCAGAAATGACGGCGCTGCACACCACTTCGCCCAATCACAATTTTTGTTACGCCTGAAAGCCGTGCGTACTCCGCAATCTGCGTCGCTACATCTTCGCCATGCGTTGTGACGATCCTTGCTCCAAGCCGTTCTGCGAGCTTGATATGATCGGTCAGCCGCGCCAGATCATTCTTGCTCAATGCGGTACGATCAAGTGTCTGCACATATAGTGCTGTAAAGTCGCAGCCAAATGCTTTGACCATCCGCCCGGCAGTACGGACGATCCGTTCATTTGATGGTGATGACGACAGGCAAACAAGAATATGCTCTTGCTGTATCGTATTTACAGTCTGATCGCTCATGTGTCCACCACCTTTCAAACTATTATAACACGCAATTATGAAAGATTCTACCGCTTGTGCTCTATGGCCGATAGGATTTCGTCTAAGGAATATGTATCGGAATCAAGAAATAAAATTTGTGTATTTGGGTGTATATCTCTAAAACGCTGCAATTTCGATGATAAATCTTCTACCATAAGATTTCCAGGCAGAACAATACAGCGCGGAGTTGGTCGTGATTCACATGCGCTATCATTCCACATTTGTTTATCATCGAGGATTCGATCCAGTCTCACCATAACAAACCAGCCGAGCAGAAAAAGAAGCAGCATGGATACGATCAAAGCAACATCTTCCATATAAATTCACCGCCCTTTCAAAGCCGAAAACATTTCTGAAGCTGCTTATATTCGCCCAATGCCAAAATGGTTACATCATTTGTCAGCACGGTTTCCGGCTTGACAGACACATCGGTTTCCCCAGCCCGCTTAATTCCAAGAATGTTGATTCCGAATCTCCTGCGGATGTCCAACTCACCGATGTTTTTACCTCTCCACGCCTCCGGCACTTCCACTTCAAAAATTGCGTGCTGGTCGTCGATTTCTATGTAGTCAAAGATATGATTGGAGCTGTATCGAATCGCAGCCCACTTTGCCACTTGCTTTTCCGGGTAGACCACATGATCGGCTCCATTGCGAAGTAGAAATTTCGCCTGAACATCGCGTTCGGCACGGGACACGACGCACTTTGCACCCAGCTCTTTTAGAAGCGAGGTCGTTTCAAGGGAGTTTTGGAAATTGCCGCTGATTGTAACAATGCAGACATCATAATTCCCAATACCGAGTGTGCGAAGAAAATCCGCATTTGTGCTGTCGCCAATCTGAGCGTTGGTAACGAACGGGAGTACATCATTGATTCGATCCTCACTCGTATCTACTGCCATAACCTGATGTCCCAACTGCGCTAACTGGACGGCAATATGCCGTCCAAAGCGACCGACTCCAACCAATAAAATATTTTTCATCATGAACCTCCTGACTTTATCCAACTGCAATTTGATCCAACGGCAGCTTTGCGGTTTCCGCTCTTTTTCTGGATAGCGCCGCGTAAATAAGGGTAAGACCGCCGACCCTGCCCAGATACATAAGCATGATCAGCACCATTTGCGACGGAATGTGGAGCTGCGGCGTGATACCCAGCGTCAGTCCTACTGTTCCGACTGCCGAAGCCGTTTCATACAGGCACGAGGAAAGCGGCAGATTTTCATATACGCTGATAAAAATAGCGCCGCCAAAAAACAACGCGAGATACATCGTCACAACGGTTGCGGCAGTCTTGACAACTCCACACTCAATCCTGCGTCCAAAAAATTGGACGCTCTCATGCTGGCGAAAAGTCGCGGCAGCATTTGCGATCAATACAGCAAGCGTTGTTGTTTTCATACCGCCCGCCGTGGAGCCGGGCGACCCGCCAATCATCATCAGAAAAATCATAACAGCCTGCGATGCGCCAGTCATATCAGAGAGGATCACGGTGTTGAAGCCAGCAGTCCTCGGTGTGACGGACTGGAAAAAAGAAGCAAGCACCCGTTTTCCGATGGGAAGTGAAGAAAAATCCACGAAGAAGAAAAATATGGCCGGAAGGACGAGAAGAAACGCAGTCGTGACAAGGATCACCTTGCTCTGCATCCGATAGTGGTGAAAGTGGAGCTTGTTTTCACAGATGTCGTCCCATGTTAAAAACCCAATGCCGCCAGTCACGATCAGCAGCATAATTGTGATATTGATAATCGGACTGCCCGCATAACTGGTGAGGGACGGATAGAGGTTGTTTCCCGTTCCAAGAATGTCAAATCCGGCATTGCAAAATGCGGATACGGAATGAAACACCGCCATCCAGATGCCGCGCCATCCATAGTCACGGCAGAACACCGGCAGCATGGCAAGTGCGCCCAGCAGTTCAATCAGAAATGTCCCCCGTAGGATAAAGCGTGTCAGACGGACGATTCCACCGACCTTTGGCGCAGAAATTGCATCCTGCATGGTGCTGCGCTGCATCAGGGAGATTTTCCGCCCGGACAACAGCGCAAACGATGCTGCTACGGTTACGACACCAAGACCACCAATTTGGATCAGCGCCAGAATAACCGTCTGCCCAAAAGTTGACCAGTAGCTGCCTGTATCCCGCACAACAAGGCCTGTTACACACACGGCAGAAGTTGAAGTAAACAGCGTTTCATTGAATGGAGTTACATTTCCTCCAGTCGAGGAGATCGGCAGCATCAACAGCAGCGCCCCCAACAAAATAACTCCGGCAAAACCAAGAATGATAATTTTGAAGGATGAAAGTCTGCGTTTTCGATATATCAACTCCTCCGGCATAAAAGACAACTCCCTCTGCATTGATTTTCTCAATCATATCAGAGAGAGTTTTAAGACGGGATAAGGACTGAGCGGATGATATTAAGACCGTACAAAGACGCAGACGCGATTCGTGAAATGGTCAAGCGACAGGAAGATATGAAAGTCCCGACCGAGCTTCTTCCAACCTGTCCCCACTGCAGCAAGCCCATGACCATGAACCTCCGCTTCGATGATACCTCTGTTGAGGACGAGGGCTGGCATCGGGCAGCGGCGCGGTATGAGAGTTTTCTCCGAACCCGCGCGGGGCAAAAAATCCTCTTTCTGGAATTGGGCGTTGGCTATAATACCCCGGCCATCATCAAATGCCCCTTCTGGCAGATGACGGCGAAGAACCCGAACGCCACCTACGTCTGTATCAATCAAGGACAGGCGGTTTGCCCGCAGGAAATTGAACGGCAGCCAATTTGCATCGATATGGATATAGGTGATACGCTGAGCGCTGTAGCCGGAAAGAGTTATTAAAGAAGGTATTACGTCGCCCTCGTATAAATGCCCCCCTCAAATCGAGAACTGCAGACAAACACAAAGACCGCAGGATCAAACCGCCTGCGGTCTTTTCTGCCCCAAGATAAGTCACCTTGCTACCCGTGGCCTACTTGGATTTTATCTGAAGTTCGATAACCGTCTGATCTTTGTCCAACAATACGGTCAGCTCATCGGCAGACAGGTCGTTGATATGTCCCAACTTGGTATAGCTCCACGAATTCGAGCCGAAAAACACTACAAGCTGATTTCCGGAATATAGGACGATATCTCCCGGCTGCGCGGTCATCTGTGTATCACCGCGGGAAAAGCTCTGCGGCAAACTGCCGACCTGCTCAAAGCCGCCATATGCGGTAGTGTTCACGGTAATGACGTTCTGTGTAAGGGCGTATAGCTCAGCAGCACGGCGGAGCGAATCTCGCTGCTGTATTGCAGGATTGGCATATTCAGAAAAGAAAGCGAAGATGCCACGTTCCAGCCGTTGTTGGAGTTCAGACTGCGGGGATGGTAGCCTCGCGGCGTTTTGTAGTAGGCGTAGTAGTCCTTCACGAACTGCGGCGCGTCCTCCGACAGCGGATCAACTACGCCACCCGCCAGCGCATAGGCACCGTTTTTATAGTCCTCGGTGCGCTGCGTGTTCAGTGCTTTTCGCTTTTCAACGCGTACCTGCTCAGAAACCTCAGCATCAAAATATCCGTTAGCAGTTACACGGGTCATGTCGTATTCACGCCCACGGCGCTGCTTTTCTCATTGACCATTGGTCTCTCCTCCAATTTATGTACGCCACTTTTGCCATTGCAGTGGCATTACGGCTTGTTTTGTTCTTCATAGTGGATGCTCGCCGCATTCCAAAGTGCCAATTTGATACTTTGGACTTTACAAATCTCCCGCCTGGAAGGCCGTGAAACCCTCGTAATAGTAGCTTTGATCGATGCCGTTCAAATAGACCTCACGGCTGTTTATCTCGACGGTCAGGGCTGCCTTCAGCAGCGCCTTGATCTTCACATCCTTGATGGGGCTGCGCTCCATTGCAAGAAGATAATCCTCTTTATCCACCTTGCTCCAGTCCACGACCTTGCCGATTTCGGTTTTCAGAATATGGTCAAGCCAGATGCGGGTGCTGCGCCCATTGCCCTCCCGGAAGGGGTGGGCAATATTCATTTCCACATATTTTTCGATGATCTCGTCAAAGGTGGACTGCGGCATCTTGTCGATGCTGGCCAACGCTGCTTCCAGATACATCAGCGGTGCAAAGCGGAAATTGCCCTTTGCCAGGTTCACCGTGCGCAGCTTACCGGCGAAGTCGTAAATATCCTCAAACAGATATTTGTGAATCGCCTGCAAGGTCGAGAATTTACCTGCTGGCAGGGCATCAAGCATGCCGTTTTCAAACAGTTCTACCGCCTTTTTCTTGCTGAGGCGCTCTTCTTCCCGGGCAAGATCGTCGGAGCTTGTCAGCCCTAATTTGTTTTCAACGCTCATCCGACTGCCACTTCAACCTTTTTACCGCTGAAGGCCACGCCGTATTTATAAATCGTCCTGACCCCGGCGGCCGTCAGCTCGGTTTCGTATTTCTTATCGTTGATCTGCTGCAAGGCCGTCTCGGACAGCTTTTTCAGCTGCTCATCGCTGCAATTTTTCTCCGCTTTCAGCTCAATCAGGATACCCGGAAGACCCTTTTGCGTGGGCTTCAGCTGAATGTCATAGCGCCCGTCGCCGGATTCCCGGTTGGAGGTCACGAAAGCGCCGCCCAGCAGGGCGCACAGGCCCAGCATAAAGCCGTGGTAGAAGTTCTCCCCGGCAGTATCGAAGGAGCTGACCGACTGGGTCAGCAGCGTCTGGATCTGCGCTTTCAGCCGTGCGTTATCGCCGGAGAAGATGGCCTCCTGAACGGAAATTGCCGTGGACGGCGGGATCAGATTTTCCAGCCGCTGCAAAATCTCCTTGTTATACACCAGAGAAATCTCCCGGTTGGGCAGGGAGACCTCGCACATAAAATCGCCGCTGAAGGAGGGCGTGGTTTTCAGTGCCTTCAGATAGCCGGTCACCAGCAGGAAGCTGTAAATGGTGGAGGGATTGCTTTTGATCTGCGGATAAATCACGCCGGTGTCGATGAAGGTGGTGAAGGTCTCGCCGTTGACCAGGGAGGTCAGACGGTTATAAATCTCCTCATCCGCCTGGGCAAGCACTTCCCCGATAATATCGTTGCTGCCGGTGGAGACCCAGAAGGGCCTCGGCTCACACTCGTTGCTGAAGTAGTTGACCACCAACCACGGGTTGAAAATCTCCGTCTTGCCGAAGCGGTAGCCGTCGTACCATTGGCAAATCTCGTCATACTTATCGGCAGCGCCGTAGTATTCCGCCATCTCCATCACCTCGTCGGCGGTGAAGCCGAAGTAGGTACTGTATTTATTATCCAGCACGGAGTTGATGGACAGGTTGTTCATCCCGCTGAAAACACTCTCCTTGGCCACCCGCAGAATGCCGGTGAGGAAGCCGAAGGACAGGTGCTGATTATCCTTGAAACCGCCGGAAAACAGATTCCGCATAAACCGGATGACCTTGTCGTAATAGTCCTTCTGATAGCCCTGCTGGATGGGGGTGTCATACTCGTCGATGATGATAATGGGCGCAACGGCATAGTGCTTGTGCAGCATAGCGGACAGGTCCAGCAGTGCAGAAGCCAGCTC
>JALEMS010000056.1 GCA_022768185.1 Clostridiales bacterium
ACGCTGCCGCTACGCATGCGACGGTAAAATTCCTCCGGAGGTATGTCGGCGTTGACGTACTGGCGGGAGGAGCCGTCAATGTGAAAGGTCAGATCGACACACGAAACGCCCCACTGCTTCAGCAGCGCCGGAGCAAGATCACAGCCGCTGTCGGTGAAGATCGTATAGCTGCCCATGACGGTACCTCCGTATTCCGCTGCAGAGTATCCGGCGTAATGCTGCCAAACTGAGCAGGTGAACATGTCGGATGCTCTGTATCATCTGATTTCGTAAATCAGTTTAACTCATTACGATAATCATGTCAATATCGAAACGGGAATTTTATCTTGTCATCAGATCAAAATGTGGTATAATGGCGGCAGAAAACGGCTGCGGCAAGTCGCCGGAGGACAGGGGGCAACTGCATGTACGACAATGCGCTGATCGCCAGAAAACTGCGGCGCTGGGAAACTTATTTGAGTAACTACCGCCTTCCGGCCTGGGAGGAGATCCCGGATCTCGGGCTGTATATGGAGCAGGTGCTTGCGCTGCTGAAGACCTATCTGGACTATCTTCCGCCGGAGCTGAAGGATGAGCAGTTTATCACTGCGGCGACGATCAACAACTATGTTCGAAACAAATACATGCCGGAGCCGCAGAAGAAAAAGTATTACCGTGTCCACATTGCCTATCTCATCATGATCTGCACGCTCAAGCAGAGTCTGAGCATTGCCACGCTGCAGCGAATGATCCCCACGGGTATTTCCGAGCAGCAGGTGCGTGACATCTACAGCGCCTATGCCCGCCGGCACCGGCTTACGGCGCAGTATTTTATCGAGCAGGTGCGTCTGGTGGCAGGTCCCCTGCTCGATCATGACGAAGAGCAGCCGCCCGAGATTGCGGTGAGCGAGACGAGCGATTTGATCACAGTGTCGGCAGTGATTGGAGGACTGGCCAGATTGCTGGCGGAAAAGCTCCTGCTGCTGGAGGGGCATACCCTCGAATACACGGATGTGCCGCAGGCGGACTGAGCGCCGGGCACGCAGAGGCTGCGAAAGCACTGCCGCGCAGGCTTCCCCGAAAAATGTTTTTCAAAAAAAGGATTGACAACCGGGGAAAAAGTGAGTATGATACGGACACGGAATCCTTCCAATCGCCGGTGCGTGTCTGCGCCGGCATTTTGGCGGCAAGTGTTCCGCATTCGGGCCTGTAGCGCAGCTGGGAGCGCACTACATTCGCATTGTAGGGGTCGTCGGTTCGAATCCGATCAGGTCCACCAAAAATCGGCAAGCCCCTACGGGGCTTGCCGATTTTTACTTATTGCATCTTCACTAAGGAACGAAAGGTCGATTTTTGGGAAGTAACCGTGAAGAAAGTTCGTATCTTGCCTGTAAAGGGTGCATCAAACTGCTATTCATGAACAGGCGCAAAAACAGGGAGTGTGAAAAATGGACTTTGAGAAGATTTGGAACAATATCGTTTTCCACCAAGGACAGACGTTCTACAAAATCAGTGGCCAACCATTTACTTACCATGCAGATGACTCCGCGATTATTCCAGACTGCGCAAAACAGAGACTGACAAAAGCAAACTTTGCTAAATGTGCAGAGGATATTGTTGGCTCTGCCGGGCCGGGCGCGTTCAGTAATTCAGTCCGTGGTGCTTCCTATGTCTGGGCAATTCTTAATGATAACAGAATCAAATAATAAATTAAGTCCGTTTTTCATATAAATGTTCGTAAAACGGACTTTTTATTTTCGGGAAGTCTTGTCATTATTTAGATCTTTTCGCATTGCATTTTGAGGCGGTTATTTGAAAACTTCAGAGATGCAAAAGCATTGTTTCCATTCCATAACGCTGTTTGAACAGGCGTTTCGATAAAACAATGGGCATCTATACTGTTGTGATATTTCACGTCGGAGCAAGCTTTATATCGCTTGCTCCGGTTTTCTTTTATAGTCAAAGTATGCTCATTTTGCTGCTCTGCCTTTCCAAAACACAGCCGCTTCGCTGGGTTGTAATTCGGTTTGGGTGTGAACCGGAAAGCAAGGTCATCTCTAACGGTTGCGATGTTACAAGCAAAAGGACACGACGTGGCAGGCGTTCGTAAAACAAGTGCGGGCTCAATCACATGGAATGAGCCTTTCTCAGACAGGGATGGTTAACAAGAAGACACGTCATATTCCGCTTCAAAGGCTGGGTATGGCGTGCTTTCTGCTTATTTGCGCTTTTCCGTGAGTTTGCTGCGTGAGCGCCTTGCCCATCGGGTTCTTCATTTCCAGAGAAAGGAGATCGTTTCTTTGGGACAACCACCGCAAAACGCTGTCCAAGGCGATTGCAGGCCTGCCTGTTGAAATGCTTTCCTCCCAGCAGATTGAACGACTGTCCGGGTATCCGGACGATTGGGAGAACATCAGCTTTCAAGGACAAAGGAAAAGCCGCTGACGGCCTGATTTCTTTCATCAGCGCAATCAGCGACGATGTAAACGACGATGTAAACATAGAATGGAAAATAGGACCTGGTTTCACTCTGTCAAACGACTTGTTTCTTGATACCGCCTGTAGCCCCTTGTATACCGTTGCTTGATGCGTTTCATGCTCAGCACACATGACGGAATTTACCGCGTAAACCAAGCCGGGTGGAATGAATTTTTCACAGGCAGGGGAAGCAACGCTGTGATGGATACAAATGGCAGCAGCGGCTTGCCGTTAAAAGCAATCCGCTGCATCGTTTATTCCGTTTTGCGCATCGAGATACGCGCTCAGTTGCTCAAAACTGCCGTGGGGATACTGGGAGATATCCGTGCCCTGCGTGCAGATCAGGCAGTCTGTCAGCAGGAAGACATGCATGCCAAGCTCTCTTGCCGCCATATCCTCCGCAACGTCGTTGCCAACCATCAAACATTCCTCCGGGCGGACGCCCAGCTTTTGCGTGATTTCACGGTAATAGTCCGTGTTGGGCTTGCAGAAGGAGGAGTTTTCGTATGTGGTGCAGAGCACGAAGTCAGACGGCTCCAGACCTGCCCAGCGGATGCGGTGCTCCGTCGCAATGGCAGGGAAGATCGGATTGGTCGCCAGTGCCACCCGATAGCCGCGCGCCTGAATCCTGTGGACGATTTCGGCTGCGCGGGGATCCGTGCTGCAGATGCTCTTTGCCTGACGGAACTCGTTTGCGTAAAAGTCGTCAAACAGCGGCTTGTCGGTTTTGGCCTTCTCTCCGTAGATCAAAGCGAACCTGTTCCAGAAAACCGTTTCATTGCTGCGCGTTCCGTCGTTTTTGAGCATTGCGGCAGTTCCGGCCCAGACGGCGTCAATCAGTTGCTTTGGCTCATATCCGTAGGGAGCAAGCTTTGCTGCCAGAAGCTTGAAATAGCCTTTTGTGAATAAGTCCTGATCCATCGGGAGCAGCGTCCCGTCCAAATCAAATAAAACGGTCGTGATTTTCACATTCTGTCTCCTGTTCCGATTCAGATTCAATCTATCATACCGTTTTTCTCTTTAAAAAACAAGCAGAAGGTTTGTCGGCTTGCCTGGAGCATCCTTCGGCATGATGAAGCACTCCGCCTGACAGAATGATGTCATGCTGTCCGACAAGTGGAGTGCAGTTCATTCGCGCCAGTGTGCGGTTCTGCGTTTGGAAGGCTCAGGCGTCCGGCGCTTCCGCCAAATCGGCTGTCCGGAACTTCAATATTTTTGACGGCGGAAGAATGTTTTGAATGTTTTCAGTCTGGGGCTTGAAAAATGCGGGAAAGTATTGTACAATGCACCCATCGGTCTTTGGCAAGGCTGCACTAGTCGGGGAGCCAGCGGTGCCCTGTTGCCTGCAATCCGCTACAGCAGGGATGAATCCCCATCCGAGGGCCTGTGATGTGTCGTCTGACCGCAGTAAGTAACGTTGAAGACCCGGTCTTGCGCAACGGGGTCCCGCGAACCATGTCAGGCGGGGAACCGAGCAGCATTAAGCGGGCCGCCCCGTGTGCCGCGAGGCCGCCGGGTCGGAGTTGGCTGCTGTGGTAACGGGCATGCCGCAGGTTCAGAGGTGGGTGTGCAGTCTTGCCAAGGATCGAATTTGTTTTCGGGGCATGTCCCTGAAGCCATATCCGCCGCAGTTTTCCGCTGCAGAAAGAGGATTTGAGAAAACCATGTATCAGGCGCTGTACCGAAAATACAGGCCGCGCACCTTTGACGAGGTCGTCGGACAGGAGCACATCACCGAGACGCTGAAAACGCAGGTGCGTACCGGACGACTGGGCCACGCCTATCTGTTCATCGGTACCCGGGGTACCGGAAAGACGACCTGCGCGCGCATCCTTGCACGCGCTGTCAACTGTGAGCACCCCGTCGACGGAAATCCCTGCGGGGAATGCGCCGCGTGCCGGGGTCTGGAAAGCGGCTCGATCCTGGATGTGACAGAGCTGGACGCCGCATCCAACAACGGCGTTGACCATGTTCGTGCGCTGCGGGACGAAGCGGTGTTTGCCCCTGCGTCCGTCAAAAAGCGTGTGTACATCATCGACGAGGTGCATATGCTCTCGGGCGCGGCGTTCAATGCGCTGCTGAAGATCCTGGAGGAGCCGCCGGAGCATCTGATGTTCATCCTCGCCACCACGGAGCTGCGCAAGATTCCGGTGACGATTTTGTCCCGCTGCCAGCGGTACAGCTTCCGCTGCCTGTCCCCGGAGTGCATCGGCTGCCAGCTGATGCATGTGGCCGGGCAGGAGGGGCTGGAGCTGACGGAGCCGGCCTGCGAGTTGCTGTCCCGTCTGGCGGACGGCTCCATGCGTGACGGGCTGTCGCTGCTCGATCAGTGCGCCGGCACGGCACGCATCGATGTGCAGGACGTGCTCTCCACGATGGGCCTGGCCGGAAAGCAGCAGACGGCAAAGCTGCTGGCCGGCATTGCTGCGCACGATATACAGCAGGTGCTCACCGTGTTCCGCAGCCTGTGGTCGGCGGGCGGTGATCCCGTTTCCATTCTGGGGGAGCTTGCCGCACTGCTGCGCGACGCGCTGCTGCTGCAGGTTGCGCCCGGCGGCGGACAGCTGCTGACCGGCGGGTTTGACCGACAAACGCTGGAGCAGGCAGGCCGGGATATGACGGCGGCGGAGCTGCTGGCGGCGCTGCGTCATGTTCAGGGCGTGCTCGACGGAATGGGGCAGAGCGTCAATCCCCGCCTTACGGCGGAGCTGTGTCTGGTTGCGTTGTGCCGGCCGGAGCTGAGTGAGGATCTTGCGCAGCTGCGCGCCCGCGTTTCCCGCCTGGAGGCTGCGCTCTCCGGCGGCGCTGTGCAGCAGCCGGCCCGACCGGAGCCGGCGGGCAGGGCAGAGCTTTCACCGAAAGAAGCGGCTGCGTGCAGCTTGAGGAATGACGCTCCACCAGCTGGAGAAAACGAACAAAATAAAGAAGAATCACCCCCACCGGATGGAAGTTTACCGCCGAAGGATGATCTTTTTGCCCCACCAAAAGAATCGACCCCACCCCGGGACGAGGCGCCGGCTCCGATGGAAGAGCCGGTTCGACCTGCAGAAACACCGGCAGCCCCGTCGGCCCCTGTTCAGCCTGCAGCCTCGGCACCGGAGTCGGGCGACCGCGCGGCGCTCTGGCGCACGCTGGTTGGCCGGATGAAGACGCGTCTGCCGATCGGACACTATACGCTGCTGGAAAACGGAGTGCAGATCACCGGCACCTTTACCGACGGTGGGCTGACGCTTTCGGCAGACCCCGGCTTTGCATATGACCTATTCAAAGCGCCCCAGGTGCTCGACGAGTTCCGCGCTGTGGCCTCCGAGCTTTGCGGTCGTACCGTGCCTGTAAAGCTGGAGGCTGCGGCTGCGGCTGCGCCGGATCAGGCCTCCAGAAACCTGGAGCAGTTGATGCACCGCAAGGGGATCACAATTAAATCATAACAGGAACAGACGATAAAAGGAGACAGGACAAATGGCAAAAGGTGGATATAAGGGCGGCTTCGGCGGTATGAACCAGGCTGCCATGATCAAGCAGGCTCAGAAAATGCAGCAGGAGATGCTGCGTGTTCAGCAGGAAATGGAGCAGAAGAACTACAGCGCGGCCTCCGGCGGCGGTATGGTCAGGGCGACCGTCAGCGGCAAGCGCGAGCTGGTTTCTCTGGAGATCAAGCCCGAAGCGGTCGATCCCGAAGACGTGGAGATGCTGCAGGACATGATCGTTGCAGCGGTCAACGAGGCGCTGCGCACGGCAGAAAACGACGCCTCTGCCGGTATGTCCAAGCTGACCGGCGGCCTCAATCTCGGCGGGTTGGGCTTCTGACGATGAAGATTTCGGTGATCGGCTGCGGCCGCTGGGGCAGCTTCATTGCCTGGTATCTGCATCACTGCGGGCACGAGGTCTGCCTGTATGGCCGGCCCGGCTCGGATAATCTGGAGCGGCTGCGTCAGACGCACGCCAACGATTACCTTGTCATGCCCGACGATGTGCGGCTGACGAACGATCTGCAGGAGGCCGCGCAGGCAAAGGTGATCGTGATTTCTGTTGCTTCGCGCGCGCTGGCGGCGCAATGCCGGCAGCTGACGGAGCTGGGTGCAAAGGATAAAATCTTTGTGCTGTGCATGAAGGGCCTTGAGCAGGGTACGGGCCGCCGCCTCTCACAGGTGGCCGGCGCCAACCTGGATCCCTCCAACCGTGTGGCAGTCTGGCTCGGACCGGGTCATGTGCAGGAATTCGTGCGCATGGTGCCCAACTGCATGGTAATTGACAGCACGGACGAGCAGCTCAAGCATGAGCTGGTGTCAACGCTCTCCAGCGACCTGATCCGATTCTATTACGGCGCCGATCTCATTGGCAACGAGATCGGCGCAGCAGCCAAGAATGTCATCGGTATTGCCGCAGGCTTCCTTGACGGCGTCGGGCGCACCACGCTCAAGGGCGCGCTCATGAGCCGCGGCACCCGGGAGATTGCCCGGCTCATTACGGCCCTCGGCGGAGACGGACGCTCGGCCTACGGTCTGTGCCACCTTGGCGATTATGAAGCAACTGTGTTCTCCGAGCACAGCCACAATCGCCGCTTCGGGGAGTGCTTTGTGCGAGGCGAGTCGTTTGACAAGTTGGCAGAGGGCTATTACACAGCCGCAGACATCTGTGCACTGGCACGGCGCAACGGCGTGGAGCTGCCCATCTGCGAGGCGGTCTATGATATTCTGTATCATCATGCGGAACCCATGCAGGTGTTCGACCGACTGTTTGCCCGCAGCATCAAGCAGGAATTCTGAGCGTATCACAGCGCGCACTGTACAGCAGCTGTCTGCCCGGCTTTTGAACCGGCAGGCGGCTGCTGCTTATTTGCTGCCGATTGCCGCGGCTGCTACAGCAACACCGATCCGGCCAGCAGCGCCAGCGCGGCAGAGAGCAGTCCGTGCAGCAGCCGCCCCGGCAGATACAGCCGGGCGCGCAGTCCGCTGCCGGAGAGCACCGCCAGCGTCTGACAGAACACGGACAGGCCGCCCCAGCCAAGCAGAAAGGCAGCCAGCGCAAGGTTTCCCGGCGTGAGCGGCAGACCGTTCATGGAACCGATGCCGCTGCCCAGCTCCAGCAGGCCGGTCAGCAGGCTGCGCGTGCCGCCCAGCGGCAGGTGCAGCGCGGCGGCCAGACTCCCGGACAGTGCGGAAAAAATGCCGAGCGCGTCCAGAATCCCGGTGACACAGCAGAAAAACACCACAAATCCGCACACCGTCAGCGTGGAGAATACCGCCTCCTTCACCGACTGTGCAAGCGCCTCCGCCAGCGAGACGGAACAGGAGACCGGCGGTGCGCTCCGCCCGGTGTTCTGCCCTCCGCCGGAGAGCAGAACACCGACGAGCGCGGCGGCGAGGATGTGCACGCCATAGAGCAGCAGTCCCGCTGCCGATGAGCCGAATACGCCTACTCCTGCCGCTCCGACGATGAAGGCGGGGCCGGAATTGCTGCAGAAGGCCAGCAGGCGCTCGCCCTCCCCGCGGGAGATCTCCTGCCGGCGGCACAGTTCGGCAGTGACGGCCGCGCCCAGAGGGTAGCCGCCCGTGATTCCCAGCAGAAACGCCGTCGCGCCTGCGCCCGAAACGGAAAACAGCCGGGACATCACCGGCGCGGCCAGCCGCCCCAGATAGCGCGGCAGCCCCAGCAGCGCAAGCATCGAGGACAAAACGAAAAACGGCAGCAGTGATGGCGCAATGACGCCGGCACACAGCCGCAAACCATATTTCGCCGCCTCAAGCGCCCGGCCTGAGCAGACCATCAATGCGGCAAGCGCCGCCAGTACCGCCAGAATCGGGACGGCCTTGGAGAGCTTGTGCTTCATTTGCGTTCCCCCCTTGTCCGTACATGTCTATGCCCACAGCGGCATATGTATTCTGCATGGAGGTGGTGCGCTTTGGGTGCAGGACGAAACTGGGGCGAGGAAATTGCCGAGCGCTTTGATCTGCCGCCGGAAACGCTGGCGCAGGTGCCGCGTGTGACGCTCAGCGGCAACCGCCGTGTGGTGGTGGAGAACCACCGGGGCCTGCTGGCCTACAGCAATGAAATGATTGAAGTGGCCGGCGGCCGGCTGCGTGTACGCATCGTGGGCGACGGGCTGTGCCTGCGTGCCATGGACGCCGCTACGCTGCTGGTTACGGGAAAAATCCAGTCGCTGGAGCTGGAGGAGGGGACGCTGCGATGAGAAAGACGAGTACGCTGCTGCAGGGCAGCGTCCGGCTGGAGGCGGTGGGCGCGCTGCCTGCCGGTCTGCTCAATGCCTGCGCGCGGGCGGGCGTGCCGTTTTGGCAGGCCGAGCCTGCCGATGCCTGTACGCTGCGCCTGACGGTGCGGCGGCGGGATTTGCACAGGGTGCGGCGTCTGGCGATGTCGGCGCAGTGTACGGTGCGCGTGTGTGCCGAGCGCGGCGCGCCGAAATACGCGCGGCGGCTTCACAGGCGCTGGGTGCTGCTGATCGGGCTGCCGGTGTGTCTTGCGCTGTGGTTTCTTTCCTCGCTGTTTCTCTGGGATATTGATATTGTCGGCAACGAAACCGTGCCGGACAGCACCATTTTGCGCGCGCTGGATGACAACGGCGTGTGCATCGGCAGCTTTTGGCCGTCGTTTACCAGCGATATGATCCGCTGCGGTGTGCTGCTGCAGCTTCCGGAGCTGCGCTGGATCACCGTCAATGTGCACGGCAGCCGCGCCACCGTCATTGTGCGCGAGCGCACGCCGGTGCCGGAAATCGTTGACGAGCGGCAGCCGGCGGACATCGTCGCAGCCAAGGCGGGCGTTGTCTCACGGCTGGAAATCTTTTCCGGCGCGGCGACGGTTGAGACCGGGCAAACCGTGCTGCCGGGTGAGCTGCTGGTGACGGGACTGGTGCCCAGCTCGTTTTCGCCGCCGCGCCTGGTGCACGCCGCAGCTGACGTGCAGGCCCGTACCTGGTATGACAGCACGGCCCTTACGCCGCTCACACGCCTGGAAAAAGTGCCGACGGGTGAGTATTTTACGCGTTGGGCCGTCGCCTTTGGAAAACAGCGCATAAATTTTTATCGAAACAGTAGCATTTCTCATCCCGGATATGATAAAATTATAAAAGAGACACAGCTGGGCCTGCGCGGTGTGTTTGCATTTCCTGTGACGGTCATACGCGAGCGCTTCGAGCGTTATGAGACGCATGAGTCTGCAGTCGAGCGGGAGCCGGTCGAAGCGGCGCTGCGGCAGCGGCTGCTGCAGCAGCTCTCGCACGAGCTGGACGGCGGAACGGCATTGTCCGTGCGCTTCTCCGTCTCGGCACAGGGGGACCTGCTTGCCGTCACGCTCCGGGCTGAGTGTCTGGAAAATATTGCACTTACCGTGGAGCATGCTCCACAGAGAGGGATGAACGAATGACAGAACGCACAATGCAGGTCGACCGGATGGAGCACATCATCAGTGTGTTCGGCTCCTTCGACCAGAATTTGCGGATCATTGAAAATGAACTGGACGTGCGTGTGGCGGACCGGGATGCGCAGCTGCACATCACCGGCGAGGCGGAGGCGGTCCTGCGCGCGGAGAAGGCCATCGAGGCGCTGCTGTCACTGGCTGCCCGTGGAGAGCATATCGACGCGCAGAACGTCCGTTACATTATAAAGCTGGTGAAGGAGGGGCGCGAGGCCAGCGTTTCGCAGATCGCGGCGGACGTCATCTGCATCACGGCAAAGGGCCGCCCCATCAAGCCGAAGACCATCGGACAGAAGCATTATGTAAACTCGATCCAGGAGAACACCGTCACGCTGGGCATCGGCCCGGCGGGCACGGGCAAGACATATCTTGCCGTGGCTGCAGCAGTGGCGGCCTTCCGTGCCAGAGAGGTCAACCGCATCATCCTCACAAGGCCGGCGGTCGAGGCCGGCGAGCGGCTGGGTTTTCTTCCGGGCGACCTGCAGAGCAAGGTCGACCCGTATCTCCGGCCTCTGTACGATGCGCTGTTTGATATGCTCGGCGCGGAGACCTACGCGAGTTATCTTGAGCGCGGCAACATCGAGGTGGCCCCGCTGGCCTACATGCGCGGCCGCACACTGGACGATTCCTTCATCATACTCGACGAGGCGCAGAACACCAGCCGCGAGCAGATGAAAATGTTTCTTACACGCCTTGGCTTCGGTTCCAAGGTGGTCATCACCGGCGATGTCACGCAGATCGACCTGCCGGCTGAGAAGACCAGCGGCCTGAAGGAGGCCATGCGCGTGCTCGACGGGGTAGAGGATGTGGCCATCTGCCGCCTGAGCGGCGCAGATGTGGTGCGTCATGTGTTGGTGCAGCGCATCATTGAGGCATATGAGCGCTTTGAGACGGCGCAGCCTGCCGGGCAGGTCCAGACACATAAGCAGACACAGACGATAAAGGGGAAGCATCATGGCAGAGCATAAGATTTATTTTTCCGGCGGCGGTACAGCGGACATCCAGCGGCTGATTCGCCGCTCCATTGAAACGGCGCTCGAGACTGAGAACGTGCAGACGCCGTGCTCGGTGAGCGTACTTCTGACGGATGACAGGCAGATTCACGAGATCAACCTTGAGCAGCGCGGCGTCGACGCGCCGACGGACGTGCTGTCGTTTCCGATGAACGAGTTTGTCCCCGGAGCCTTCGACCCCGAGGGCGCGGAGTGGGATTATGACGACCGCTGCATCCCGCTGGGCGACGTGGTGCTCTCGCTGGAGCGCGCCCGCGCGCAGGGTGAGGAATTCGGCCACGGGACGGAACGCGAGATCAGCTACCTGACGGTGCATTCCATTTTGCACCTGCTGGGCTACGACCATATGGACGAGGGCGAGCAGAAGCGGCAGATGCGTGCACAGGAGGAGCAGATCATGCAGAAGCTGGGGCTGTGAAGCGCTATCGTTGTGCCTTTGCCGGCATTGTGCTGGCTGTGAAGACCAGCCGGAGTTTGCGCATCCAGCTGGCTGCAGCGGTGCATGTGCTGCTTTTCGGCTTCTGGCAGGGGCTTTCGGCTGCGGACTGGGCGATTGAACTGCTGTGCTGTGCGGCGGTGCTGTCGCTGGAGACGGTCAATTCCGCCATCGAGCGGTTGGCCGATCGTGTTACGCGCGCGCAGGATCGGGACATCGGCGCGGTCAAGGATATGGCAGCGGGCGCGGTGTTGACTGTGGCGCTGTTTTCGGCGGCGGTGTGGGTGACGATTCTGTTTGCTGGTGCGGACGGACGGTATCGTGCGGCACTTTTGGGGCTGCTGGGGCGGCATGTCTGGCCCTGGCTGGTTCTGGTTTTTACGGCGGCGCTTTCCGCTGTCTGGATTTATTCAATCGGGAGAAAGAAATCATGATTACAAAAACGGCAATGATTACCATTTGCGGGCGGCCCAATGTGGGCAAATCCACGCTGACCAATGCACTGGTAGGTGAGAAAATTTCGATTGTTACGGCAAAGCCGCAGACGACGCGCAGTCGCATCACCGCAGTGGTCAACCGCGGCAGCACGCAGTTTGTTCTGATGGACACGCCGGGCTTCCACAAGCCGCGCACCCGTCTGGGGGATTATATGGTGGGTGTTGTGCGGCAGAGCGTGGCGGACGTGGACGCAGTGGTGCTGATGGTCGAGCCGGTGGCAAATATCGGGCCGCAGGAGCAGGCGCTCATTGAGCGCATCCGAGAGGCGCATACGCCTGCGGTATTGGCCGTCAATAAAATCGACACGGTGCCGCCGCAGGCGCTGCTGGAGGTCATTGCGGTATATGCGGCGGCCTATCCGTTTCAGGCAGTGGTGCCCATTTCGGCCAGAACCGGAGACGGCATGCAGCTGCTGCTCGATGAACTGGAGAAGTTTGCCTCTGAGGGACCGCAGCTGTTCCCGGAGGATATGATCTCCGACCAGCCGGAAAAGCAGATCTGCGCCGAGATCGTACGCGAGAAGCTGCTGCTGTGTCTGGATAAGGAAATTCCGCACGGCGTTGCCGTAGAGGTGGAACGCTTTACAGAGCGTGAAAACGGGATCATTGATCTGGAGGTCACGATTTATTGCGAGAAGGCCAGCCATAAAGGCATCATCATCGGCAAGAACGGCGCAATGCTCCGCAAGGTGGGGGAAATGGCCCGCAAGGATGTCGAGGCGTTTATGGGTACGAAGGTATGCCTGCGTACCTGGGTGAAGGTCAAGGAAAACTGGCGCGATTCGCAGGCGCAGCTGCGGAATTTCGGCTTTGTGGGCGACAAATAACCGTGCCATGTGACACGGAGCAGACCGTCCGCCGATGTTCCCGGGACAGCCCGGGAGCGTCGGCGGATTTTTTTGTTTTCGATAAATTTTGCAGGATCGATATATCGAAATTTCATTTTAAGGAAGGCAAATGTAAAAAACAGGATGCAATTATGCGCAAAATACACAATTTTTATATAGAGACAGAACCGGCCGAATTGTTTCCTTCACGCGGCCGCCCTTCCGGGTGCCGGCGGCGCCACAGAGCTGCCCGAACCCATATGCAACAGGTTTTTCAAAAATGAAAGCTGGAATTTGTCTTATATGTTTAATTGTGAAAATTATGGTGAAAGTGTGCAAAATGCCCTTTGATTTTCGTTGCATATCGTTTATTTTAGTATTAACTAATAAAAACTATTTTGTTAGTTTCATTATTTTGAGGAGGATGTAAACAATGAAGAAAGTGGAATTCACGAAGGAACTGGCAACCGGCAATGCCATCATTGACGCCCAGCACAAGGCGCTGATTGATTCTGCCAACGCTCTGGCAGAGGCCGTTGAAAAGCGCGTCGGTCTCGATGCAGCTGTGGAAACGGTGAAATTCCTTGTTGAATACACCATGTTCCATTTTGCCGGCGAAGAGAAGTATATGCAGGAAAACAATTATCCTGACTTCGAGGCGCACAAGGCACTGCATAACGAGTTTACCAACACCGTCAACAAGCTTTACAGCGATCTCATGCTCGGCGGCCGCAACAACTTCGAGCTGCTCGATCGTCTGCAGGGCGAGATCTCCGATTGGCTTGTCAATCACATCATGGGCACCGATGTCAAGATGATTACTTGGGTCAAGGAGCAGAAGGCTTAAGCGTCTCGCTTCAGATCATACCCGTGACAGATACCGGCCCCGCTGTGGACTTCCCCGCCACAGCGGGGCTTTTTTCGATGCCGTGTGCGCCGGCCCGGCGACATTCGGCGCAGGTCCGGCAGAAGCTAAAATGCCCTTGAAAAAGCGGGCGGCTTCGGGTATAATTTTCAAAAAAACCGCAGCCCTGCATAGCCGGTGCTGCCGCCGCAAAACCATATCGCGTCCGTTGGTTCCTCCGGCGGCGCAAGACGATGCCATTCAAAGCCTGCGGCCTGCGCCGCAGGTTTTTTTCGGGAGATGCTTATGATGAAACGTTCCGCCGGGCTCCTGATGCATATCACGTCGCTGCCGTCGCCGTATGGCATTGGCACGCTGGGCCGTGAGAGCCATGCCTTTGCCGATTTTCTGGCGAAGGCCGGGCAGCGGTTCTGGCAGGTGCTTCCGGTGGGGCCGACGGGCAGTGGAGACTCGCCGTATCAGAGCTTTTCCAGCTTTGCCGGAAACCCCTATCTGATCGACCTGGAGCTGCTGGCAGAGGAGGGGCTGCTTGAGAGACGCGCGCTGGAGGCGATCAACTGGGGGGACGATCCTGCACTGGTGGATTACGGAAAGCTCTACCGCAGCCGCTTTGCCGTGCTGGAGCAGGCCTGCGCCGCCTGCCTGAAGACCCGGCGGGCAGAGATTGAACGCTTTGAGGACGAGCAGCGGCACTGGCTTCCGGATTATGCGCTGTTCATGGCTTTGAAGCGGAGGTTCGGCATGCGTTCCTGGCTCACATGGCCGGACGAGGCGCTGCGTATGCGAGAGGCCTCTGCGCTGGAGGAGGCCCGCCGGGAGCTGGCGGAGGACACGACGTTTTTTACCTGCCTGCAGTATCTGTTTTACCGGCAATGGGACGCGCTGCGCGCGCATTGCCGGGAGCAGGGTGTGCAGCTGATTGGCGACATGCCGTTTTATACCTCGGCAGACTCGGCCGACGTCTGGTCGCAGCCGCAGTTTTTTCAGCTGGACGCGCAGCGGCGGCCAACACACGCTGCGGGTGTTCCGCCGGATTATTTCTCAAAGTCCGGCCAGCTGTGGGGCAATCCCCTTTACGACTGGGAGGCGATGGCTGCCGACGGCTATGGCTGGTGGATCCGCCGCATCGGCGGAATGGAGCGTCTGTTCGACTGGGTACGGGTGGATCATTTTCGAGGCTTTTCCGCCTATTGGAGCGTGCCGGCCGGTGCGCAATCGGCGGCAGAGGGGCAGTGGCGGCCCGGTCCGGGCGCTGCGCTGCCGCGGATTCTGGCAAGCTGGTTTCCGCAGCTTGGCTTCATTGCCGAGGATCTGGGCGAGCCGTCGCCGGATCTGAAGAAGCTGATGGAGGAAAGCGGCTTTCCCGGCATGGAGGTGCTGCAATTTGCCTTCTCCGGCGCTGCGGACAATCCCTATCTGCCGCACAATCATGCACGCAATGCCGTCTGCTACGTCGGTACGCATGACAACGCCACGCTGGCACAGTGGGTACGTGAGGCAAGACCGGCCGAGCGCCGGAACGCGCGGGCCTATCTGGGCATCGGACATGGCAGTCTGCATGAGGCAATGTTGCGTGCGGGGATGGCGTCGGTGTCGGCACTGTTTGTCTCATGTATGCAGGACTGGCTGGAGACCGGCGCGGAGGGCCGCATGAACCGCCCGGGTACGGTGTTCGGCAACTGGCGGTGGCGCATGCAGCCGGGGATGCTCAGTGATGCGCTGGCTGAGAGAATCCGGGAAATGACAGGCCGCTACGGCAGACTGGAGGACGAACGATGACCAATATTCTTGTGGTGGAGGACAACACGGAGCTGCGCAAGCTTCTGTGTATCCATCTGTCGCGCGCGGGCTACGCTGTCTACGAGGCGGAGGACGGCCTGACGGCGCTGGATATGCTGGAGCATGTGCTGATTCACCTCATTATTGCCGATGTCATGATGCCGGAGATGGACGGCTATGCGCTCACACGGGACATCCGCGAGGCGGGCATTCACATTCCCATTATCATCATCACGGCACGGGACTCGCTCGAGGACAAGCGCAGGGGCTTTGGCAGCGGAGCCGACGACTATATGACAAAGCCTGTGGATTTTGAAGAAATGCTGCTGCGTGTGGAGGCGCTGCTGCGCCGGTGCAATATCATCCGGAACCGTGAGATGACGGTGGGCGGATGTACGCTGCATTCCGATACGCTGATGGTGACGGGCGAGGGCTACAGCGTTGAGCTGCGGCAAAAGGAATTTCTGCTGCTGGAGAAACTGCTGTCCTATCCGATGAAAATCTTCACCCGGCAGGTGTTGATGGACGAGCTTTGGGGTTATGACAGTGATTCCGATCCCCGTACAGTTGACACGCACATCAAGCGCCTGCGCGAAAAGCTGGCGATGGTGCCGGACTTTGAAATTCAGACGGTACGTGGGCTGGGATATAAGGCGGTGGTACGCAAGTGAAGCAGATACGCGCGCGGCTGACGGTGCTGCTGTTCTGTGTGGCACTGGTGACGTTTTCCCTGTCAGTTCTGATCTTTATCCTCATTCGGAGCGGCGTCATTCTGGAACGGGACACGGTGGAGCATATTCTGTTTGGCTATGCCGTTCGGGACTTTTTGCTGCTGCTTCTGGCAGCGCTGTTGCTTCTTGTGATGATCAACATTATGTCCCGCCGTATGTCAAACCCGATTCGGGAGCTTTGCCGCGGTATGAATGAGATCGCCGCCGGAAATTTCGACGTGGAGGTGCATCTGCGCAACCGCGGGCGTGATCGCGCGGACGACTATGCCGAGCTGCAGCGCAACTTTAACCTCATGGCGGCAGAGCTGAAAAACAGCGAATACCTGCGCAAGGATTTTATCGCCAGCGTGTCTCATCAGATGAAAACGCCGCTGTCCGTCATCCGCGGTTATGCAAGTTTGCTCTGCGATGAGCGCATCGGCGAGGACGAACGGAGAGAGTACGCACGGCTGATCGCGCGGGAGAGCGAGCGGCTCAGCGAGCTGACAAGCAACATGCTGCGTCTGTCGCGCATCGACCATCAGGAAATCCTGCCGCGGCAGGAGCGGTTTTCGCTTGACGAGCAGATGCGCCAGGCTGTGCTGCTGCTTGAGCCGAAGTGGAGTGAAAAACAACTGGATCTGGATCTGGAACTGGAGCCGGTGGAATTTGTTGGCGATGAGGAGCTGATGGAGCAGGTCTGGCTCAATCTGACGGACAATGCAGTGAAGTTCACCGAAAAGGGCGGCGCGATCCGTCTGGAGTTGAAGCGGCAGAAGGACGGCAGCATCTGCGGCAGCGTTGCCGACAACGGACCGGGCATGGATCGGAAGACGGCCTCGCGTGTGTTCGAGCAGTTTTTTCGCGGCGAGGGCGCGCAGAAAACGTCAGGCAGCGGGCTGGGACTGGCACTGGCCAAGCGCATTGTGGAGTTGCACGGCGGCAGCATAAGCGTTGACAGCTGTGAGGGCTGCGGCTCGGTGTTCACAGTTGTGCTGCCGAAGAGAAAGGACGATGCGCTGCCCGCAAAAGGCGCGGAAAAATAAGAGACAGACAGATCACGGCAGCGGTTGCAGAAAGCTGCGCCGTATAGGGATAACGTAAAGGAACCGCTCGGACTGTACAGAAAAGCCATCTGCCTTGATGCACGCAAGGCAGATGGCTTTTTCATTCCAATATGCGCAAGTGAACAATATGTGCAAGAAAAAACAGAAAGACGGATATCAGGATGACCGTCCGGGCGCTTCCGGATCTTCGTCCTTGTGCGTCGGCATCGCTTTACAGGACCGTTTCACCTTTATCACCCGAATCACAAGGAAACCGGATACCAGTGCTGTGAGAACGACAGCAGCCCAGATCCATGACATCGGGAACAGCTTTCTCTGATTTTCCACCGCAATGGTAAAGTGGGTTCCGCTTACGGTGAAAACGCAGCAGCTCCCGTCCCGGTCCCATGGGATGGGAACTCTGCCATCCTCCGTCAACAGAGAGAGGGAGAGATTGTTCCATTCCGCAGGAGGCGTGAACCGGACGCAATGCTCGCCTTCATCCGTTGCCGCCAAGGTGACCGTCCACTGTTCTGTGTCATCATCTCGTCCATAATAAACCAATTATACGCCGAATCTCTGAGGGAAAGCAATGCGCAAGTATCTCCGAATGTGTAAAACTGCACATTCGGCAAGTTTTTTGCGCTCTCGTATCGTGACATCTCCAGCAAATCCCCGGTGTTGTGTAGAGTTTTTTTCCACACTTGTGGTATATTTGGAGCAAAGGCGGTGATGGATATGAAACAGGCAGAAGTGTCTTACAACAGGAAAAGCCAGATGGCGGAAGCCCTGAACAGCCTGGGGCAGGAGGCGCTGAGGAAGATGTTCTACCAGGAGGTGACGCACCTGATGCGTCTCTTTTTGGAGGAAGCCAAGGGAAAGCACCAGGTTTCGGAGGAGTACCAGAGCTTTGTAGGGGACTTTTATATCGCTGCCCTCAGCGGGATCGTGATGGAGTGGATCCGGCGGGATATGGAGTTGTCAGAGGAGACGATGATGACATATCTCCGCCTGATGCTGGATCATCAGATCGAGGAGGCGTTCCTACGGGCGGAACGGGAGGGGTGTTAGTTGAGCTGGGCGTCACAGGATGCACCCAGCATACGAAAGGGTGCATCCTGTGCGCCCAAAGACAGAGAAACCCCGGCAGGCCTCGTAAATACGATGGCCTGCCGGGGTTCCTGCCGACGACTTGTTACCCTTAGGGGGAACAAAGCACCTGCGGATTCTGATCCGGCACAGACTGTTTTCAGAAGATCGGAAGCAGTCCGCACAGAGCGCCGAGCACAACGCCGCAGACATACAAAATGCCAAGCATGAGAAAATTGTCTTTCATCGGACGGTTCATGCGGAAGAGCACCAGCATACCGACGCCCGCATTGACCAGCAGGCCCGCCAGCATGCCGCCCACGCTCATGCCGCCGCCGAGATACAGCTGGGTGATGATCACGGAGCTGGCGCAGTTCGGAATCAGGCCGATCAGGCCCGCCAGCAGCTCTCCGGCGATGGGACGGTTGAGGATGAAGCCGGACAGACGGCTTTCCCCAATGTGAGATACGGCCAGGTTGAGCACGAATGTGATGAGAAGAATGAACACGAATACCTGCACCGTGTGGCGGATGGCAGAACGCAGCACACCGTGCCTGCAGTCGCACCCTGCGCTCTCACACAGCTGCTCGATCTGCAGCCGGCGCTTCCGGCCGAATTTCGATGAAATCAGGTCGATGACAAGACCGGCCAGCATGCCGGCCAGCGCCTTAACGCATACCAGCTTGAGGATCAGTCCGACGGGAGCGTGCTCTGAGATGAGGATGGGCAGCATCTCGTCTGATGTGGAGAGAAACACGGCGATGAGCGTACCGCGTGTGATGATGCCGCCGGCGTAGAAATTTGCCATGGCGGCGGAAAAGCCGCACTGCGGGATGGCGCCGAGCAAAGCGCCCAGAATCGGGCCGAGGCGGCCGGAACGGTCGATCAACGCCTGCGTTTTTTCTCCGGCGGCGTGTTCGATCCATTCGATCAGCAGATAGGCGATAAACAGAAAGGGAAGCAGCTTCAGGCTGTCGAGCAGCGCATCAACAATGAGATCCGGCATAAAAGTTTGTTTTCCTGCTTTCCAAAGGATTGCCTGTATCCGGCGCGGCGCAGCGCGCGTGCGTGCCACAGGCAAAGTAACTTATATTTTATGCGATACAGCCGGGTTTGTCAACGCCTACTTCGGCGGGTTATATATTCCACAGAAAGGTGGATAAAACTTTTTTGTGGTATGGCAATCAGAAATGAAACTCGGACAACTGAAGTCAACAAATTTATAAAAGAAGTCAGATTTTTAGCAAATAAGCAACGACATATATGGAAAAAGCGTTCCTCTTTTGTATATATGCCATTAAGCGTTGTAGTCTTATGTTTTATAATAACTGCATAGCGTTTTATCAATCTAAAGGCGCCGGTGCGATGGGCAATCCCCACCGCACCGGCGCTTTCAGATTGATTCGCATGAAGATGCGTTGTACTGTACCGCTCACATCAGCGCACGGTACAGGAAAGTCACGATTTGGGCGCGGGTACAGGTGTCATCAGGAGAGAAGGTCGTTTCAGAGGTGCCTGCGGTTAAGCCGTTCTCAACAGCCCACGCTACGGCCTGCGCATAGGAGGAACTGGCGTTCACATCGGCAAACTTGACGGAGACATCCGTTGTGGGGCTTCCGGTCTGCTTCCAGAAATATTCCATCGTCATGGCGCGGGTGCAGACTTTATCGCTGTCAAAGGAAGTGCCGGAAACCATACCCTCCTCATAGGCCCACACAGCGGCCTTAGCGTAATACTCGCTGCCGCTCAGGTTTGTAAAGGGGCTGGCGGTGGCAGGTTCAGGAGAACCGGCTGCCCGCCACATAAAGGTCAAAATCTGGGCGTTGGTACAGGTCGTGTTGGGGGAGAAAGTAGTGGCGGTGGTGCCTGCGGTGATTTCGCGCTCCACGGCCCAGGAGACGGAGGCGGCGTACCAGGCGTCGCTGGCGACATCCGAAAAGGGATTGGTTTCCCGATCCTCAGCGGTGCTATTGTAATGAATCTTCGCCTTGGAAATACCCTCGTTTTCGCTGCGGATAGAAACGCCAAGCCACTGAGTTTCGCTGCCTCCGTAATAGATATCTTTCAGGCTGTCGCACCAACCAAAGGCATATTCTCCGATTTCGGTCACGCTGGCGGGAATCGTAACAGAAGCCAGCTTAAAGCAGGCGAAAAAGCAGTTGTCTCTGATGACAGGGACGCCCTGTGGGATAGTCACCTCAGTCAGCTTATTGCAGCTGCTGAAGGCTGCCCGGCCAATGGACGCGACGCTGGCCGGAATGGTGACGCGTTCCAGTTTGTTGCAGTCCACAAAGGCGTTGTTGCCGATCTGGGTTACACCGAAGGGAATGGTAACGCTGGTGATGGTATCACAGTTGGAAAAGGCAAATTCACCGATAGAGGTGACACCATTGGGGATGACCACATCACCCCCGTCTCCGTGATACTTGACCAGCACATTTCCTTTGATTTCAAAGTTGCTGTCACTCTCCGGGAAAGGGGTTTCGGAGGGGGCCGGCTCTTCCTCCGTGGGAAATGTGGGTGGCTCGGGCTCTTCGGTTGTGACCAGAGACTCGTCCCGGTCTGCGGTGGGATCTTCCGTGTTTGAAACAGGCCGGGACCACAGGATATGATCCTTGGCGAAGGTCTCCAGATCCATGTCAAAATACGACTGCCCAAAGGTAGTATCTATCAGCACCCAGCGACCGTCCAAATAGGCCTCGTTCCAGGCATGGCCGCCCCAACTGCTTCCACTCTGCCCCGAACCGCTGACAAAAATGGCTGGGATGCCCTGGGCGTTGAGTAGGGCCAGTGTCAGGTTGGCGTAGCTGCCGCAGGTGGTCAGGTGGCTCTCCAGCACATCCTCGGCGATCACGGAGGAATTCTGGCTGATGGTCTTTGAGCCGTCGTATTGAGCATAGTCATACCGAATCGTCTCGGACACCCACTGACAGATGGCCCGGGCCTTTTCATAGTCGCCGCTGAGCCCTGCGGTGATCTGGTCAGAAGCGGCCTGAACAGCGGCACTCTGCGCCTCTACGCACTCTGAGGGATCGAGCCAGAGCTGCGCGGTCAGCTTCCAAATGGCGAGGCGCACCTCATAGGACGTCTTGGAAGAGAGCGCACGGAACGCGCCTTTTCCAATGTAGGTGACGCCGTCGGGAAGATTTTTGATCTCAGCGGCAAAGCAGCCCTGGAAGGCGTATTGTCCGATGGAAGTGAGTCCCTGGGGAAACCGAACACTTTTAACTGTAGTACAGAACGCGAAGGCCCGGTCACCGATTTTCGTGACGCCGTCTGGGATGACCACATCGCCGCCGGAGCCTTGGTATTTGGTCAGTACCCCGTTTTTGATGACAAAATCCTCGCTGTCGGAGGCCGCCACACAGGTGGGGTGCGCGGCAATTACCACGCAGCATATCAAAAGGAGAGCCATTAGCCGCCGAATTCGTTTCATCACGGAACACCCCCCTTTCAGATTCAAAAAATGAAATAAACTACGGATTTCGTGCCATTTTACCTCCAAACGGATGGAAAGGCAAGAATGGGTCATGTTGTTTATATAATCCACAGAGCGGTGGACAAAGTTTTCTTGCGAGATTATAATGGAACGTGCAAGTTAGTTTTTTGTTGAAAACTGCCGAAGTTGGTGGAGATGGCCAATGAGAGCAGGGGCAGCGGTGGATGACAAGGATTTTGAGCTATTACAAGCCCGAATGGCCGACCTGACACCGGCGCAGTTTAAGGCGTTGGTGCAAGCCTATGCCCAGGCGAACAGCGGGGATATGCGCCGAGCGTGGGACAAATCCGTCTATGCCGTGTCTGAACAGCACCTTGCTGACCAAAGCCTGCTGACCCGCGATTACGCCTATGCCTGCCCGGGCATCCATGTGAAAACGTTGTTCTCTATGCGTTTGATGCTGATTTTCGCCATGGCGGTAATCCCGCCTCCAAAGCTGATGGGCGTTATCCAGATAGATGAAACCGTTTTTCGCGAGAGCCAAAAGGGCAGCAGAGAGCTTGTCAGTTACCTCAAAGGGGTTGAGCGTGAGCCCCTCTATGGCTACAAGCCGTCCAAATACGGAAGCCGCTGCATTTCAGGACGAAAATTGTCACATGTTGAAAAAAATCAGCTCCAGCATGGACACGGCGGAAAATGTAGTATAAACTGGGTGCATTTCTGAGCTGGAGTGAAATGATGAACAGACCGAATACCGCCCGGGCCGTTGTTGTTCTGCTGGCTGTGCAGATCGTGTGGGGCCTGAGCTTTCTTGCAACAAATTGCGCGCTGAAGGTCACCACCCCGAGCGTACTGCTGGCATGGCGCTTTCTGTTGGCCTTCGCGCTGCAGAATCTTTGCCTGCTTACGGGAAAGCGAAGGCTCCGCCTGCGGGGAAAGAAGGTGCTGCCGGTGATACTCATGGGCGTGATGGAGCCGGGGCTGTATTTCTTTTTTGAGGAATACGGCATCGTCTACACCAACACCAGCTTCTCCGGCGTGATGATTGCCATCGTTCCGCTGGTGACGCTGATTCTGGCGGCAATTTTCCTGAAGGAGCGGCCGACGCTGCTGCAGGCGGCCTCCTGCGTGCTGTCCATTCTGGCAGTGGCGGCACTGGCGCTTCTGGGGCACAGTGACGGCACGGTGCAGCCGCGGGGCGTAGTGCTGCTTCTGGGCGCGGTGGTGACGGCCTCGGTGTTCACGCTGTTGGGTCGCTGGAGCGCACGGGCCTTCACGCCGTTTGAACAGGCCTATCTCGTCGTTGCGGTCGGGGCGGTCTGCTTTCCGGCGGCAGCGGTCGCGGAAAACCTCGGCGCGCTCTCCCGGCTGATCGAGCCGGCGGCAGGACTCCCGTTTCTGCTGGCGGTGCTGTTTCTCGGGGCAGCCTGCTCGGTGTTTGCCTACGAGGGCTACAGTTATGCGCTCACGTGCCTGCCGGCGACACGGGTGGCGTCGTTTTCCAGCCTGGTGACGGTCGTATCCATCCTTGCGGGCGTGCTGATTCTGCACGAACCGTTCAGCTGGCGGCATGCGGTGTATTCCGCGGCAATCATTTGGGGGGTATGGGGCGTGCAGCGCTTCGAGCGCCGATCGGAAGCGTGACGGCGGCGTGCGAAAAGCGCGAAGGCGGATCATGTCAAAGCATGATCCGCCTTCGCGCTTTGTGCGGCGTCTTATGCACTGGGCTGTCGATCGGACAAAAATGAGGTTTTTACCCATCCGGCCTGGTCGCCTACGATGATAAGCGTCCACTCGCCCTGCTCCGCAGCGGCCTGTACCTTTGTGGCGCGGTTTGCCGAGGTGAGAATGGCGTAGCTGTCGCCCGGGCCGGCACGCATGTTCAGGCCGGTATTGGCGGCAATGTATTTGGTCTGCGGCTCGTCGTAAACCGAGTCGGGCTTCACGGACAGCCGGGGAAAGCTTTCAAGCTTTACCCAAGGCTCTTTTGCTTCAGGCTCCTCAGCCTGCTGCAGTGCCTGCTCGGCGGCGGCCAGTTTTTCCTCGTATTCTGCCTCAACCTCTGCCCGCGTCTGCTCTGCGGCCTCGCTGGCGGCCTTGTCAGACGCCTCCTTGATCTGTGCCTCCATGCCGCTCTCCAGTTCTGCATAGGCGGCGTTGAGCTTGGTGTTTTCCGCGCTGAGTGCACGTGCGCGGTGAATTTGGAAGCCGAGCAGTGCGGCCAGCACCAGAATGATGACAATCAGGATCACAATGACACTTACAACCGGATTCATGCGTTTCTTTTCCGTCATACCTGTGATGCACCTCCTGTTTTCTTACCGGGCTGCGTCTATCTTATCTCAGGCGTCGAAATCTGTCAAGCGGCGGCGTCTGTACGCTGTCCGGAGCGGCGCGGACATTCGGCTTGAAGCGGGCGGAGAAATGTAGTAAACTATACCTGTTAGAATGATTTGACAGGAGCGCAGGCTATGCAGCTGCAGACCTTTTTTGAAACGCACCCACGTGTCGCAATCGCTTTTTCCGGCGGCGTGGATTCCACTTACCTGCTGTATGCAGCCGTTCGCTGCGGCGCGGACGTTCGGGCGTATTTTGTTCAAAGCCCGTTTCAGCCGGCGGCGGCTGCAGGGCGCGCACAGGCATTGGCGGGGCAGATCGGTGCGCCGCTGTCGATCGTAACGTTCGATCCGCTGGAGGATGGGCAGGTTCGCGCCAATCCGCCGGAGCGCTGCTATCTTTGCAAGCGGATGCTTTTCACCCGTCTGCTGGAATGCGCCGCCCAGCAGGATTACCCGTCGCTGCTCGACGGAACCAACGCTTCGGATGATCCCAATGATCGGCCCGGTATGCGGGCGCTTGAGGAGCTTGGTGTGCGTTCGCCGCTGCGGGAATGCGGGCTGACGAAGACGGAGATTCGCCGGCGGATGCGCGAGGCGGGGCTGCCGGGCTGGGACCGGCCGTCGGATTCCTGCCTTGCCACCCGGGTGAAGACCGGACAGACGCTGGAGAAGTCGCTGCTGCAGCGGATCGATCGGGCAGAGGCGGCTGTGGCGGCGCTGGGCTTTTCATGCCTGCGCGTACGCGTAGCGGGAAATGACGCGCGCATTGAGCTGCCGGACGGGCAGCTGGAACGGGCCGCGGCCTGCCGACGGGCGCTGCTTACCGCACTGGCCCCGGAATTTGATACGGTCAGTCTGGATCTGAAGGGACGGAAAACGGAGGAGCTGCCATGATGCACGGGGAAATTGCCGCGCTGCTCAAGCGCGTGGAGCGGGGAGAACTGACGGCGGAGGACGCCATGCTCCGGCTGAAGATGGAGCCGTTTGAGGATTTGGGGTATGCCCGTGTGGACCATCACCGTGCGCTGCGCCAGGGTGCGGCGGAGGTCATCTATGGGGCGGGAAAAACACCGGAGCAGATCGAGGGGATCGCCCGCTCCATGCTGGCGCACGGGCAGCGGGCCGTTCTCGTCACGCGGCTGTCTCCGGACGCGGCGCGGCAGCTGCAGGAGCGGCTGCCGATGATGTATCACGAGGTGTGTCGCGTCGGCGTGTTCGGCAAGCCGCCGGAGCCGGACGGTCACGGCTTCGTCGTTGTGGCGACGGGCGGTACCAGCGACATCCCGGTGGCGGAGGAGGCGGCCGTCACGGCTGAGGTGCTCGGCAGCCGTGTGCAGCGGCTGTACGACGTGGGCGTTTCCGGGCTGCACCGGCTGCTGCACGAGTTGGAGCCGATTATGCGTGCGCGGGCCATTGTGGCCGTTGCGGGCATGGAGGGAGCACTGGCCAGTGTGCTGGGCGGTCTGGCAGACTGCCCGGTTATTGCCGTGCCGACCAGCGTGGGCTACGGCGCGTCGTTCGGCGGTCTGGCCGCGCTGCTGTCGATGCTCAATTCCTGTGCCAGCGGCGTGTCGGTGGTGAACATTGACAACGGCTTCGGCGCGGGCTATCTGGCCAGCATGATCGATCATCTGGGGGACTGAAAGAATGCGGACGATTTATCTGGAATGTGCAATGGGTGCTGCCGGGGATATGCTGGCGGCGGCCCTTCTGGAGCTGGCGGACGACCGCGCGGCCGTCCTGCAGGAGCTGGAGCAGGCCGGCATTCCCGGCGTGTGCTTCCGGCTGCAGCCGGAAGCACAGTGCGGCGTCAAGGGAAGCCGGCTGGAGGTACATGTGCACGGCATATACGAGGGGGAGGAGAACATCCCGCACAAACACGGGCATGCGCACCAGCATGCCGCGTTGCCGGAGATTTCCGCGCTCATCGGCGCGCTGGCGCTGCCGGAGCCGGTGCGGCGGGACGCGATTGCGGTGTACCGGCAGCTTGCGCAGGCTGAGAGCGCGGTACACGGCGTGCCGGTTGAGCAGGTGCATTTTCATGAGGTCGGCGCGCTCGACGCCGTGGCGGATATCACGGCGGTGTGCCTGCTGATGCACCGGTTGGCGGCGGAGCAGATCGTCGTCTCGCCCGTCTGTACGGGCTTCGGCTCGGTGCACTGTGCGCACGGGGTGCTGCCGGTGCCGGCGCCGGCTACGGTGCGGCTGCTGTGCGGCGTGCCGATTTACAGCGGCAGTGTGGAGGGCGAGCTGTGTACGCCCACGGGCGCGGCGCTGCTGCGATATTTTGCCGGGCACTTCGGACAGATGCCGGCCATGCGGCTGCATGCCGTCGGATACGGCTTCGGCAGACGTACGTTTGACCGGCCCAACTGTGTGCGTGCGTTTCTGGGGGAAACGGAGGAGGCCGGCGCAGCGGACACAGTATGCGAGCTGGCCTGCAATCTGGATGACATGACGCCGGAGGCGGTGGCTTTTGCCGCACAGCTGCTGCTGGAGGCCGGCGCACTGGACGTGTGGACGCAGGCCATCGGCATGAAGAAGGGGCGGCCCGGCGTGATGCTCTGCTGTCTGTGCACGCAGCAGACGCGCGCACAGCTTGAGGCGCTGCTGCTGCGGCATACGACGACGCTCGGCGTGCGCAGCTGTCTGCTTTCCCGCACGGTGCTGCCGCGGGAGGAGCGCGTGGAGCAGACGAAATTCGGCCCGGTGCGTGTCAAACGCGCCGTGTTTGACGCACAGGTGCGGGAAAAGGCGGAGTTTGAAGATCTGGCCGCGATTGCCCGTGCCAACGGTCTGACGCTGGCCGAGGCTGCGGCGCTGCTGCGGGCGGAGCGCTGACCGTCGGCTTCAAAAATGACAAAACGTCCCCGGAACAAACGCAGTGCGTTTTCCGGGGACGTTTTCATTGGTCCGGTCAGACGCCGCAGCGGGCGAGAAAATCGCGGACGGTCTGCCGGTAGCGCTCCGGCTCGAGCAGATAGGCCATGCCGTGGCCTGCGCCCGGTACAAGCAGCAGCTCCGACGGCGCACGGCAGACAGCCTGCGCCTGCTGCGAGCAGCTGCAGGGCACATAGGTGTCCGCCTCCCCGTGCAGAAACAGGACGGGCGTTTTCGTTTTCTGCATGGCCTCCGTCACAGAGGCCTCCTTCAAATCGAAGCCGGCCAGACGACAACACCATTGATTGATGCCGTTGAGCATCGGGCGTACGGGCAGATGGAGGTTTGCACGCAGAATGCCGGACAGTTCCTCCCAGGGCGAGCAGAAGCCGCAGTCTGCAATGACGGCACGTACCCGCTCCGGAAGCGGCAGGCCCGCGGCCAGCAGCACGGTGGTGGCGCCCATGGAAATACCGGCCAGTACGATGGGCAGACGGCCCTGCGTGTTCCGGTCGATGAATTCAATCCAGTCGAGACAGTCAAAGCGCTCCTTTACGCCGAGGGTGATATACCGGCCGTCGCTCTCGCCGCAGGCGCGCTGAGAGATCACCAGAAGAGAGAAGCCCATCTCGTAATAAAACCTGCAGGCTCCGGAGAAATCGCGCGGGCCGGTGCTGCGGTAGCCGTGGCAGGCCAGCACAACGCCGCGCGGGTTCGGATGGTGCAGCAGCTCGCCGCGTAGGGTCAGCCCGTCGCGCGAACGGATGTGAACAGGCTGCTTCTCCTGTGCGTCGTACCATTGGCGTCCGGCCTGCATTACGTCGTGAAAAGCGTTCAATTCGCGCAGAAATTCGGTATTCTCCCGGCAAAAGGGAAGTCTTCCGCTCCTGCGGCGCACGAAGGCGACGGAAAACAGCGCATAGGTGCATGCATGATACAGAAGAATCAAAACAATCAGTATGATGATGGCAGGCTTCATGCGGTTCTCCTTTTTACCGCAGCTGCAGTCCTGCTGCATCGGGCAGGACGGGCAGTTCGTGAAATACGGCCTCGACCGCGCTGACAAACTCCGGCCAGCGCATGGCTTTCGCGATGCGGCGGGCGTGCTTTTCGCTGTCGGCGAACAGATGGATCTGATAGCGCCAGATCTCTTTCATGCGCGGCAGCGTGTTGTGTACGCCGCCGAACGCCTGCTGATAGGCGTCCGACAGCGCTGTGTGGAAAGCCAGCAGCTCCTCACGGACAGCCGGCGCGCCGCCCTTACACTTACGAATGAGGGCCGGGTCTGCGATCAGCCCGCGGCCAAGCATCAGCGCCTTTGCTGAGGGATGCGCTGCAGCAAAGGCGGCGCATTCCGCCGCAGTGGACAGGCTGGGGTTGCAGCAGACCGGCGCACGGCTTTGTGCCAGCGCAAGGGACAGGGCGCTCTCGCTGATACTGCCGGCGTAGAGCTGGCGTGTTGTGCGCGGATGGACGATCAGCTCGGAGAGCGGGTACCGGTTGAGCAGCTCCAGCAGCGAGGCAAACTCGGCCTCGTCGTGATAGCCGATGCGCGTTTTAACGGAGATACGCAGCGGCGCTTTTGCGAATATTTGTTCGAGCAGCGCATCGAGCGCAATGGGATCAAGCAGCAGCCCGGAGCCTTTTCCCTTCGCTGTGACGGTGCGGGAGGGACAGCCGAGATTGAGATTGACCTCTTCATAGCCGAGTTCCGCCAACGCGCCGGCCGCCCAGAGAAAATCCTCCGCGTTTTTTGTCAAAAGCTGCGGCACAAGCGGCTGTCCGGGGTTGTGGACGGGATAGACGGCGCGCTGCTCGCGCGGCGTGAAAAAATGATTCTGCGTGGGAGAGAGAAACGGGGTGTAATACCGGTCGGCGCCCGGGAAAAAGCGCATGTGGATGCTGCGGTAGATGTGATCTGTGATGCCCTCAAGGGGCGCAACGCTGTACTTCATAGCAAACCCTGCCTGCCTCAGATTCACTGCACGCGGCAGTACTGCCATTTTAACGTTCCGTCCGGATAATTTCAACCGCAAACTTGCAATCCGTTGCGGTCGGCGCTATAATACAGGAGCAATTTTATGGAAAAGAGGCAGCGCTGCTGTGCATGACGAGTTGACACAAAAGGACATTGACAAAATGCGCGAGGAGGTCGAGCACCGCACCAGGGTGCTGCGTCCGGAACTGCTTGAGGAGGTCAAGCGCACCCGTGCGTTCGGCGATCTGAGCGAAAACTTTGAGTATAAGGCGGCAAAGCGCGAAAAAAACCGGAACGAAAGCCGCATCCGCTATTTGGAGAATATGATCAAGACTGCGCACGTCATCAGCGATCGGTCCACCGCGGATACGGTCGGGCTGTTCGACCGGGTGGAGGTGTATATCCCGGAGGACGATGAGACGCAGCACATCCAGATCGTGACCACTGTACGGTGCGACCCGCTCAACGGTCTCGTCAGCAAGGAATCGCCCTTTGGCAAGGCCGTGCTCGGCCGTCGCGTCGGCGACAAGGTGACCATCCAGGCCACGGAAACCTGCAGCTATGAGGCTGTCATCCGCAGCATCGAAAAGGCGGAGGACGACGGCTCGGCTCCGCTGCTGCAGTATTGAGAAACAACATTATGTAAACTTCCTGGGTGTTGTGTGAACGCCCGGTAAGTTTACATAATATTAATCCATCGAGCGATTTCATCAACCATAAGTATATAGGGGACGACAAAGCCCGGCATCTTGCGTGGGGTATCCTGCCGCTTGTGAAATCGGCGCCGAGACGGTTGGCCCATGATATACGCTCCGTTTTCTGAAATCTTTGCGGCATCGATTGGCGCAAAATAGCGCCGGAAATGTGACAGAACATTTCCGGCGCTATTTTGCGCGCCCTATTTGGTGCGGCCGGTGCTTGCGATGCGCTCGTACAGGCGGGTTTCATGCTCTTCCTTCAGTGAGCCGGGAATGTGTCCGTTTTCCCATTCCCAGTTGAGGCAGGACCTGGCAAGTCGAAAAATCTGCTGTCCCTCCGGTCCGAGACGGCCGAGCGTGGTGTGGAATCTTCCGCGGCGGAGCATGTCGGCGGTAATGTTGAACAGCAGCGTGTGGATGCGCTCGTCGAAATCAACGGTCTCATCCCACGAGAGAAAAATCTGACTGCTGTGCCGCAGAACGCGCTCGACGATGTGCATCACGCTGTCTTCACAGCTTGGCAGCTCTTCGAGCTGGTTTTCGCGAATGATCGAGAGGATGCTGTCGCGAACCCTGTTTTCAGTGGCTTTTAGCCTGACAATGTCAACCATGGCGTCTCCTTTCCGAAAAATTTGTATTTTTAAAATCTTTCTTACTGAGAATTGTTTCTGAGATACGTGACCCAGGTCTGGTATACCCCGGCGGTGAAGTGGATGCCGTCCGAGGTGCAGTTTGCGGGCAGATATCCGTCTTCCCCTGCGAGGGCAGAGCATACGTCCAGATACCGGCAGCCCTTTTCCGACGCCAGGTCGGAAAGCGCATTGTTGAAGGCGTTGACCCGCGTCATGTTGAAGGTGGAGCTGCTGTCGGACTTGGCCTTGCTGACCGGCGTGAGCGACATGATGTAAATGGTGGCGTCGGGCTGGATCTCGCGGATCTTGTCAAGCATGCCGCCGTAGGCCTTGATGAACGAAGCGGTATCATAGCCGATCTCGTTGATGCCGAAAAGCAGGTAAATCTTTCCGTACTGGTGCTGGGCCAGCCCCTGGAAGATCGTGCCGGAGCCTCCGTTTTCCAGCTTGACGCAGTGGGTGGAGTTGATGGCCATGACGGACAGGCTGGTGGCGCTGTAGTAGTCGCAGGAGGTCAGGCCGGAATACAGGCGCATACCCTCAATGAGCGAGTTTCCGACAAAGGCAGCGTCTGCAAAGAAGTCGTCAGACATGTCGGCGCCGGACGGCTGGGCAGGCTCGGTCTGGGGGGGAGCGGTTTCAGGCGGCACGGATTCCGGGGCGGTGGGGTCGGTATTCTGTGCAGGCTCCGGCGTGTCCGGTGCGGGGTCGGTCTTGACGTCATCTCCGGTGGTGTCGGACAGCGGAATGTCTTGCCCGGTCGTTTGTTCCCCGGTCGTTTGTTCGTCTGTCTGTGCGGCGGTCTGTGTCCCGTCGTCAGGCGAGACAGCGGTGATGCCGTCCGGGAGATCAAGTGTGGGCTGCTCGGACGGAGACCTGTGGACAAACGCGAGGATGAGCGCCACAAGGATGACGATACCGACGGAATAGATGGGCCGACGCTTTGCTGCGTGCCGGTTTGTATGCTTCATTTCGGATCTGCCTTTCCTGAGGAATGCAGCCCTTATGCGGGCAACTGCATAGTTTAATTATAATATTATAGTATAATGCGTGTGAATATGCAAGCCCCAAATTGAAGTACAGCATCACAGCATCCGGAATGCGATTGTAAAATACGGTGGGGTATGATAAGATGCAGGGCATGAATACATAAGAAAAGATCGGAGGGATACCGATGCAGCAGGAGATTCAGGCCGGCGGACAGACGGCGCTGCGGCTTCTGGCGGAAGCGCGCGCCTTTGCCGTGTGCTGCAAAGCGCCCGGTATGGAGTGCGAGCGGGAGCTGCCTGCGCTGCTGGCCGCGCAGCTTGGCGGCCGGACAGAGGACTTCCGCTGCGTACACCGGCTTGACCGCGCTGTCGGCGGCGTGATGGTGTATGCCCGCACGGCGAAGGCCGCGGCGTCGCTGTCAGCGCAGATTCAGTCGCGCACGTTTGAGAAGCAGTATCTTGCTGTGTCCGGCGGGGTTCCGAAGCCGCGGGAGGGTACGATGCGCGATCTGTTGCTCAAGGATGCGGTCCGCGGCATGTCCTATCCGGTTCGGCGTATGCGCAGGGGCGTGAAGGAAGCGATCCTTGATTATCGGGTGCTGGCTTCGGCGGAAATCGGCGGGGAGGCGGCGCTTTTGCTGGTGCGCCTGCAGACGGGGCGGTTTCACCAGATCCGCGTGCAGCTTGCCTCGCGCGGCATGCCGCTGCTGGGCGACGGAAAATACGGCAGCCGGGTGAAGGGCTGCACGCCTGCGCTGTGGAGCTGCGCAGTTGGCTTTGACCACCCGGAAACGGGACAGCGCGTCCGATTTTCTGCACTGCCGCCGGCATGCTTTCCTTGGGACTGCTTTCCGGCGCAGGCATATGACGGCTGTCAGAACGCGGAGGAAAGTACGAAATAATGGGATTGGCGGATTGACCGGAAAACAGAGCAGTGATATAATATACTATCTGTCGGCAATTACAGTCTGCACCGGAAAACGGGCAGTCAAAACGCCGGTGAAAACAAAATTTTGGCGATAACGGAGTAAAGAGACTATGTTGGTATCGGACAAATGGCAGGATTTCGAGCTTTTGGAATGTTCCGGCGGCGAACGACTGGAGCGCTGGGGCGATTTCTATCTTGTCAGGCCGGATCCTCAGGTCATCTGGAACACGCCGAAGCGCAACGCCAAATGGCAGACGCGCGACGCACGGTATTCCCGCAGTTCGGAAGGCGGCGGCCACTGGGAAAAGAATACGCTGCCGGAGAGCTGGCGCGTTTCCTATGGGGAGATGCACTTCAACATCAAGCCCATGAACTTCAAGCATACGGGCCTGTTCCCGGAGCAGGCGACCAACTGGGATTATATCGGCCATAAAATCCGTTCCGCAGGCCGTCCGGTCAGCGTACTGAATCTGTTTGCCTATACGGGCGCAGCGTCGATCGCGGCGGCCCGTGCGGGGGCCTCGGTGTGCCATGTGGACGCGGCGCGCGGTATGGTTTCCTGGGCGCGCGAGAATGCAGCCAGCAGCGGCGCTTCTGAGCTTCCCATCCGCTGGATTGTGGACGACTGCTTCAAGTTTGTCGAGCGGGAGATCCGCCGCGGGCGCCGGTATGACGCCATCATCATGGATCCGCCCAGCTATGGACGCGGCCCCTCGGGCGAAGTATGGAAGCTGGAGAAAAACATCTGGGAGTTTGTTCAGCTGGTTTCCGGCGCGCTGTCGGACGATCCGCTGTTTGTTATCATCAATTCGTATACAACGGGGCTGTCTCCGGCCTCGATCGGCTATATCAGCGACTGTATTTTCAGGAAAAAGTACGGCGGTCGGAGCGACGCCGAGGAGCTTGGCCTGCCGGTGAGCGGCTCCGGCCTGGTGCTGCCCTGCGGATCCACCTGCAGATGGGAGCGCTGAACGATGGAAGCGATCGTTCAGGCCGAGCAGTTGACCTTCACCTATGCGCCGGATAAGCCTCCGGTCTTGGAAGGGCTGAATCTGGCCATTGAGCCGGGCAGCTTCGTCGCGGTGCTCGGACATAACGGCTCGGGCAAATCCACGCTTGCAAAGCATATGAACGCCAGCCTGCTTCCTTCCGGCGGCCGAATGCTGGTGGCCGGGATAGACACGGCGGACGAGGCGCTGACGCTGGAGATCCGACGAACGGTCGGTATGGTGTTTCAGAACCCGGACAATCAGCTGGTGGCAAACGTCGTCGAGGACGACGTGGCCTTCGCACCGGAAAATCTCGGCGTTCCGTCGGATGAGATCCGCCGCCGGGTCGACCGGGCGCTGGAGCTGGTTGGTATGCAGGACTACCGTCTGCATGCCCCGCACCTGCTCTCCGGCGGGCAGAAGCAGCGCGTGGCCATTGCCGGCGTGCTGGCGATGCAGCCAAAGTGTATTGTGCTCGATGAGCCGACCGCGATGCTCGATCCTGCCGGCCGCCGCGAGGTGGTCGACACCGTTACGCGCCTGTGCCGGCAGGAGCAGGTCACGATCATTCTCATCACCCACCATATGGATGAATGCATCGGTGCAGATCGCCTGATCGTCATGTCAGACGGCAGTGTGATTGCCGACGGAACGCCTGGGGCGGTCTTTTCGCAGGTGGAGCGAATGCGAGCGGCCGGGCTGGATGTGCCGGAGACAACGGAGCTGCTGTGGCGGCTCAATCAGTCCGGCTTTTCGCTGCCGCTTGATGCATTGACCACGTCTGACTGTGCGCAGGCCATCGCGGCTGCACTGCATAAGATAAAGGAATACACGGATGGAGCCTGTCATTGAACTGCAGAATGTAACACACGTTTACAGCAAGGGGACGCCCTTTGAAAAAACGGCCATTGACCGCGTCAGCGTACGCATTGAGCGCGGCCAGTTTGTCGGCCTGATCGGGCATACCGGATCGGGTAAGTCCACCTTTATCCAGCATCTCAACGGCCTGCTCCGTCCGGATGAGGGGCAGGTGCGCTTCGAAGGGCGGGACATTCATGCTTCGAAGAAGTCTGCCCATGAGATTCGTTTTCATGTCGGCCTGGTGTTCCAGTATCCGGAATATCAGTTGTTTGAGGAGACTGTCTATCAGGACATCGCTTTCGGCCCGAAGAACATGCGTCTGCCGGCAGATGAGATTGACCGGCGCGTGCAGGAAGCGGCGCAGTTTGCCGGCGTGCCGGAGTCGCTGTTTTCCTGCAGCCCGCTGGAGCTGTCCGGCGGGCAAAAGCGGCGCATCGCCATTGCCGGCGTCATCGCCATGCGGCCGGATGTGCTGGTGCTTGATGAGCCGACGGCGGGGCTGGATCCCGCCGGATGCCAGAGTATTCTGGAGAACCTGTGCGCCTACCGTGCGCAAACCGGCTCGACGGTCGTGCTGGTTTCCCACAGCATGGATGCCGTCGCCCGCATCGCCGAGCGGCTGATCGTGTTCGATCAGGGGCATATCGTGATGGACGGAACGCCGGACGAGGTGTTTTCCCGGCCCGGAGAGCTGGAGCGTATCGGCCTGTCTGTTCCGGCAGCGACAAAAATCGCCATGTGCCTGCGGGAGCTGGGCGTGCCCGTGCCCGGCTCGATTTATACGACTGAGCAGCTGACCGACGCGCTCGTCACTCTCAAGGGGGAGGCGGACGCATGCTGAAGAATATTACCCTTGGCCAGTATTTCCCGGGAAATACCATTGTTCACCGACTCGATCCCCGTACAAAGCTGATTTTGGTGATCGTTTACATTGCTGCGCTTTTCACGGCATACAGCTACGTTTCCTATGCGTTGATGCTTGTTGTTCTTGCCTCGTGCATGGCGCTGTCCGCCATCCGCCCGGCGACGGCCTTCCGTGGACTCAAGCCGGTGCTGCTGATCGTGGTTCTCACGGCGGTGCTCAATCTCCTGTACACGGGCGGGACGCATGTGATTGTAAAATTCTGGGTATTTACCATTACGTGGGAGGGCGTCCGGCGCGCAGTGTTTATGGTGCTGCGTATTATGATGCTCATCACGGGTACGTTTCTGCTGACGTACACGACCAGTCCGGTTGCCCTGACGGACGGGCTGGAGCTGCTGCTCGACCCGCTCAAAAAGCTGCGCGTGCCGGTGCATGAGATCAGCATGATGATGAGCATGGCCCTGCGCTTTATTCCGACGCTCATCGAAGAGACGGACAAGATCATTTCCGCGCAGAAGGCCCGCGGCGCGGATTTTGAGACCGGAAGCCTGATACAGCGCGCAAAAGCGCTGCTGCCGGTGCTGGTGCCGCTGTTCGTCTCTGCCTTCCGCCGGGCGGATGAGCTGGCCGTCGCCATGGAGAGTCGCTGCTATCACGGTGGCGAGGGCCGCACCCGTATGAACCGCCTGGTGTGGCACCGGCGGGACACGGCGGCGCTTCTGTTAGGTCTGGCGCTGCTTGCGGGCATGATCGTATTGCGAAGGTTTGGCTTATGAGAACGATTGCGATCCGGCTGGCCTATGAAGGCTCGCGCTATCATGGCTGGCAAACACAGAAAACGGAAGTTACCGTACAGGAAACGGTGGAAAAGGCGCTCTCGCAGATCTGCGGACACGCCGTCAAGGTGACCGGCTGCGGAAGAACGGACGCCGGCGTGCATGCCCGGCGCTACTGCGCCAGCTTTCGGACGGAAAGCCGTATCCCGACCGGCCGGCTGCCGCTGGCCGTCAATACCCGCCTGCCGGACGACATCGTTGTGTCCGCGGCGGTGGATGCGCCGGCGGATTTTTGCGCCATTCGCTCCTGTGTGAAGAAGGAATATTGCTACGAGATTTTCAATTCCCGTATCCGGGATCCCTTTCTCGAGAAGCGCGTGTGCTTTTATCCGGCTCCGTTGGAGCTGGCGCGCATGCAGCGCGCTGCTGCGGCCTTTGAGGGGACACATGATTTTGCTGCCGTCCGCTCCGTCGGTACCGAGACGAAGACCACGGTGCGCACGGTGTACTGGTGCCGTGCCGAGCAGGAGGGCGCGCACATCCGTGTGTTCGTGTGCGCAGACGGTTTCCTGTACAACATGGCGCGCGCCATCGTCGGCACAATGGTGTATGCCTCGCACGGAAAGCTGGAGCCGGAGGAAATCCCACGGCTGCTTGAATTGGGAGACCGCCGCCTGACGGGGCCTACCATGCCGCCGCAGGGACTGTATCTCAACCGCATCTGGTATGAAGGAAAAGTTGGCGAAATGATGCAGAATTGAGCGAAGATTCTGCACGCGATACTTTTTTTGTTCACATTTATGTGTTATCATCCTGAAATAAAGCGACCGAGGGCTTAACTTCCTATGGAAAACAAAACTGCATCCAAAGCAGCCAAACGCAAAAGCAGGAGGCTGCGCAGGCAGATGACGACGGTGCTGATGATTGCTGCGGCGCTCTGCCTGGTGATCATCCTGGCAGGAAAGCGTGAGACGGCTGAGGTACCGGATCAGTATTCCGAGTATGAGCCGTATACCTATGAGGGCGGCAGCGACCAAACCTTTGCCATGATGGACCAGGGACTGATTGTGGCCTCCTCCACGGGTTTGCAGCTGCTCAATGAAGACGGCATGACGATTCAGCGGCAGGTATTTTCACTGGACACGCCGGCCATCGCCGTCTGCAGGGACACGTGTGCCGTCTATGACATTGGCGGCAAGACGCTGCGCCTGTGCACGGCGGAGGGGGAGTATACCGTGGCCGACCGGGAGGAAGCCATCATCAGTGCGGACTTCGGCGCGGACGGGAAGCTGGCCGTCTGCACCCGGGAGACCGGCTATAAAGGGTTGGTCGAGGTGCTTGACCGGGACAGAACCGTGCTTTACCGCTGGCATTCCGGCTCCGGCTATCTGATGGACGCCTGCATCTCGGACGACGGCGGACTGATGGCAACGCTTTGCGCGGCGCCGGATGGCGGCACGGTGCACATCTTCAACCTCTCCAAGGCAGAGGAGCTGGCAAGCTATACGGCCGACCATGAGCTGCTGCTGGATGTGTTTTTTCTCAATTCATCGACAATCTGTGCGATCAGCGGCAATCAGGTACGTTTTCTGGATACAAAGGGCGGCCTGCGCGGAGCGTACGATTTCAACGGCAGCTACCTGACGGACTATGCCTGCTCCGGCTCCGGCACGCTGGCGCTGTACCTGAGCAAATACCGCTCTGGCAGTGCAGGCACGCTCGTGACGCTCCGAGGCACCGGAGAGGCAGTAAGCGAGCTGAGTCTGCAGCGGGACTTCGTTTCCATGTGTGCCGGCGAGAAGGAGTTTCTTGTTCTGTATTCGGATGGGCTGGTACGCTATTCTCAGTCGCTGGACGTCACCGGACACAGCGATGCCGTCCCGAGCGCACGCCGGGCACTGCTGTGTCCGGATGGGCAGGCGCTGCTGCTGTCGGCGTACGCAGCTGAGAAATATTCATTCTGACAACAAAGAACCGAGACCAAACGAAGCGGGGGATAAAGAGAAATGAAAGTTTTGATTGACGTCGTTCTGCTCCTGATTATTGCGCTGTGCGTCTGGGGCGGCTATAAAAAGGGCCTCATTATGGGGATTGGAGGCATTCTTGCCATCCTGATCGCAGTTTACGGGGGCATACTGGTGTCGGGCGCCTATTCCAATGAGGTGGTAACCGCATTTCAACCGTTCGTCAGCGGCTATGTTGAGAGCAAGATTCAGGATAAGGCCAAGGAAGATCTCGGGCTGGCTGATGACGACCGCTCGCTGAACGATCTGTTTGCAGAGGATCCTTCCCTGCAGCAAAAATATATGAAGGCCTGCTATGAGGAGTTCGGCATCTACAGCCGCACTGCCGATAAGCTGGCCGGTGAGACCATGGATTATATGAATGACGAGGAGGTCAGCGCGGAGGACGCAGTGTCTGTCGTGCTGTGCCAGAAGCTCACCTATGCGCTGTTTTTCCTGCTGGCATTCATTTTGATCCTTATCATTCTGACGGTTTTGGGCAATATCCCGAACCTCACCTATAAAATCCCCAACATGGATACGCTGAACAACGTCGGAGGTCTGGTGGCAGGCGTTGTGCGCGGCATTCTGCTGTGTTCCGTACTGGTCTGGGCCTTGAAGTTTATGGGCATCCTCCTCGGAGACGCGCTGAGCCATACATTGCTGGCGAAACTCCTGCTGAGCCTGAACTTCCTCACCCCCTGGATCGGCTTCTGAGCGGCGCGGAAGACAGATTAACCAAGTTTTCATATAGTTCATATAGCCCAAGACTTAGGAAAGGCAGGTATGGGACGTATGCAGCCAATCATGTGCTCACGCTGCCACAAAAATGTTGCAGTAATTTTCATCACACGCGTGGAAAACGGCACCTCTCATAACGAGGGAATTTGCCTCAAATGCGCAAAAGAGCTTCACATCAAGCCGGTGGATGACATGCTCGGAAAGCTGGGCCTGTCGGACGAGGAGCTCGACAACCTCTCCGACGAGATGATCGAAGCCTTCAAGCAGCATGCGGAGGATCTTCCGGAGCTGGACAGCAGCGACAACGATGAAGAGGACGACGACGGAAAGACGGCGACGTTTCCGTTTTTGAAGCGGCTGTTCGGCGGGCCGGAAGGCCCGCAGGCAGTCGGCGGCGAACAGCAGAACGCGGGCGGCGAGGAGCGCATGCCCGGCTCGGACACCGGTCGTCCCGCAGGCGGAAGCCAGCCGTCCCGCGGCGGCAAAAAGCGCGCGCTGGACAATTTCTGCATCAACCTCACCGAGCGCGCCCGCGAGGGCAAGCTCGACCGAACTGTCGGCCGCGACGAGGAGCTGCAGCGTGTGCTGCAGATTCTCAACCGCCGTCAGAAAAATAATCCCTGCCTCATCGGCGAGGCAGGCGTCGGCAAAACGGCCATCGTCGAGGGATTGGCACAGCGCATTGCCGAGGGCACGGTGCCCTTCAAGCTGCGCGACAAGCAGGTCTACCTGCTGGATCTGACGGCGCTGGTTGCCGGCACGCAGTTCCGCGGTCAGTTTGAATCCCGCATGAAGAGTCTCATCGAGGACATCCGACGTCAGGGAAACGTCATTTTGTTCATCGACGAGGTGCACAGCATCGTCGGTGCAGGCGACGCGGAAGGTTCGATGAATGCGGCCAACATCCTCAAGCCGGCGCTTTCCCGCGGCGAAATTCAGGTGGTGGGCGCAACCACCTTCGCCGAGTATCGCAAGCATATCGAAAAGGATGCCGCGCTCGAGCGCCGTTTCCAGCCCGTCACGGTGCAGGAGCCGTCCATTGAGGACAGCGTCACCATTCTCAAGGGCGTTGCGCCCTATTACGAAAGCTATCACGGCGTACAGATCTCCGAGGAGGCATGCCGTCAGGCGGTGTTGCTCTCGGAGCGATATATCACAGATCGGTATCTGCCCGACAAGGCCATTGATCTGCTCGATGAGGCCTGCTCGCAGCTGAACCTCACCAACGAAACGATCTCCCGCGTCGGCGAGCTGGAAAAGGAAATCGCCGACATCGACAAGGAGCGTGAGCTGCTCATGTCGGACATGAAGGAGGAGCATTACGAAAGTCTGGCGGAGCTGCGCGGCCGCAGCCTTGCGCTGACCGATCAGCTCAACGCACTGAAGGCTGAGGGGCAGCCCGTGCTCTCCACGGAGAACCTTGCGCGTGTCATCGAGCTTTGGACGAAGATCCCGGCCTCCAGCATCCGCGAGGACGAGTATGATCGTCTGTCCCGCCTCGGCGAGCGGCTGAAGCAGCATATCATCGGTCAGGATGAGGCGGTCGACACCGTTTGCCGCGCCATCAAGCGAAGCCGGGCCGGTCTGCAGGCCAAGCGCAAGCCTGCCAGCTTCATCTTCGTCGGCAGCACCGGCGTGGGAAAAACGGAGTTGGTCAAGCAACTGGCACAGGATCTGTTTCATGCGCCGGAGTCGCTCATCCGGCTGGATATGTCCGAGTTTATGGAAAAGCACTCGGTTTCGCGCATCATCGGCTCGCCTCCGGGATACGTGGGCTATGACGAGGCCGGCCAGCTCACCGAGAAGGTACGCCGCCGCCCGTACAGCGTGGTGCTGTTCGATGAGATCGAAAAGGCGCACCCCGATGTGCTGAATGTGCTGCTGCAGATTCTTGACGACGGCCGCATCACCGATGCGCAGGGGCGTACCGTCAACTTTGAAAATGCCATCATCATCATGACCACCAATGCCGGCAGCCACACCAATACCGGCGCAGTCGGCTTTGCGAAATCCGCCAACGACCAGAGTAAAGAGCGCGTGATGAAGGCGCTGAAGGATTTTCTGCGGCCGGAGTTTTTGAACCGTGTGGACGAGATCGTTTATTTCAACCAGCTTACGGAGGAGAATTTCCGCGGTATCGCCGATATTCTGCTGCGGGAGCTGCGCAGCGTGATGCAGGAGAAGGGCATCGGGCTGTATTGGGACGATACGGTGCTTGACTATCTCACGAAAAAGGGCTATTCCGTGGCTTACGGAGCGCGCAATCTGCGCCGTCTGATCCAGAAGGAAATTGAAGACGCCATTGCCTCGGAGATCATAGACGCACGCCGTGGTGCAGTACGGACGATCACGGTTTCCGTGCAGGACGATCAACTGATGATTGCATCGGAATAGGCTTTGACGTATGCCAGGAAGGGGCGCGGCAGGCAAGGGCCACCGCGCCCTGTTTTCATTTGAAAGCAGAAAGACAGACAGAGAGGAAACGCGCATGCCGGAGCTTCGCATGTACCTGATTGTGTGCCCGCTTGTATTTCTGGCGGGATTTGTTGATGCCATGGCCGGAGGGGGCGGTCTGATCTCGTTGCCGGCCTATCTGCTGGTTGGCCTGCCGGTACACGTGGCCTCCGGCACCAATAAGGTGGCAAATTGCCTTGGAACATTGGCTGCAACGGGAAAGTACATAAAAAGCGGACAGATCCGTTTTCGGCCTGCATTCTGTGCTGCCGCCGGCGCGCTGGCAGGCTCCGCTTTCGGCACACGGCTGGCAATGCATTTTTCGCCGGAGGTGTTCCGATGGATCATTTTATGCGCCATCCCGATCGTGGCCGCAGTCATGTGTCTGAAAAAGGATTTTGGAGCAGCCGGCAGGGAAAGGCATCTCAGCCGCTCAGTTGAAGTGCTGATTTGCGTGCTGATCGGGCTTGGCATCGGCTGTTATGACGGTATGATCGGCCCCGGAACGGGTACGTTTATGATAATGGCCTTCACGGCCTTCCTCGGTATGGATCTGCTGTGTGCGTCCGGCTGCGCAAAGGTCGGAAACCTTGCCTCCAACGCTGCGTCAGCTGTGCTGTGGCTGCTGAACGGGAAGGTGCTGCTGGCGCTGGCGGTTCCGGCGGCGGCGTGCAGCATGCTCGGCAACTATCTCGGTGCGCGCTGCGCCGTGCGGGGCGGCGTGCGCAGTGTGCGCATTATGCTGTATGTGGTGTTGGCGCTGATTTTCGGAAAGCTGCTGTTTGATCTCCTCTCTGCTTATCTCGCATAAGTCGGCATGGCGCTTGGCGAGATTACCGGAGAAATCGCCGCCGTGCCGCACGGATTCCCTCAAATTGGAGAAAAGATCTTCAAAGCATAAAAAGCATGGAATATCCGTCAAGCTGGGCGTATAATGGCACAAACGCTTGTTTTGGAGAGGAATCAATATGGAACGTCTGACCATCCCGGAGGGTTACCGTCCGCGCCTGAACGTATACGAAACGCAGCGGGCGATCGAGTTTATCAAGCAGAGCTTTCAGAAGTATCTCTGTGCGGCGCTCAATCTCAAGCGTGTCTCTGCACCATTGTTTGTCCGGTCCGACACCGGCCTCAACGATGACCTGAACGGCGTCGAGCGTGCTGTCTCCTTCGATGTGCCGGCTGTCGGCGGCAGCGAGTTCCAGGTGGTGCATTCGCTGGCCAAGTGGAAGCGTTGGGCGCTCAAACAGTATGATTTTTATGAGTGGAAGGGCCTGTACACCGATATGAACGCAATCCGGCGCGACGAGAGTGTGCTGGACAACCTCCATTCTGTGTATGTCGACCAGTGGGACTGGGAAAAGGTGATCTCCGCGGCCGACCGTAATGAAGCATATCTCAAGGAGACCGTGCGACGCATTGTCAGCGCCATCTGTATGACGTGCGACGCGCTCAAGTGGGAATTTCCGCAGCTGGATACGCAGCTTGAACGCGAGGTGACCTTTGTCACCAGCCAGGAGCTGGAGGATCGTTATCCGGAGCTGACGCCGTCTGAACGCGAGACTGCCTTTGCCCGTGAGCATGGGACCATTTTTATCATGCAGATCGGCAAAACGCTTCGCTCCGGAAAAAAGCACGACGGTCGTGCGCCCGACTATGACGATTGGGAGCTGAACGGCGATATCATTTTTTACAACCCACTGCTGCAGCGCGCCTTCGAGGTGTCGTCCATGGGCATCCGCGTCGACCCTGCCAGCCTGCGTAAGCAGCTGCGTCTGGCCGGCTGCGAGGAGCGCAGTACGCTGCCGTTCCACCGTGCGCTTTTGAGCGGAGAGCTGCCGCAGACGATCGGCGGCGGCATTGGCCAGTCGCGTCTGTGCATGCTGCTGATGGGCTGTGCGCACATTGGAGAGGTGCAGTCCGGCGTATGGGACGAGGAGACCCTCAGGACCTGCCGTGAGGCCGGCATCCAGCTTTTGTAAGCAGTCGCTGCAGCCGAAAAAGCCGCAGGCAGGGAACATGGTGTCCCGGCCTGCGGCTTTTCGGTTAATACTGCGGCTTGAATTGCTTCTGATGTGCTTCAATGTAATTCCAAAGCAGCTGGATGAAGGCGGCCTCCACCTGTCTGTAGCCTTCCGGCAGCTCGCTGCCGGAGGCGATGATCTGCTCGCCGGACTCATATTGTACCATCAGCTTGAAGGACTTCTTTCTCTGCTCATATGGACGCTCCTTGGCATAGCCGTTCCAGGCGGCGAGCCGGTATTTCTTCACCAGCTTCTGCAGTTCGGCAAAGGGCGCCTCGGGCGCATTTCCGTAGTAGAAGCAGTCAAGCGGCTTGGGATGGGCCTCATCGGTCCAGACATTGACATTGGCCTGCAGGAAGCAGCCATCCGGCAGCTCCGGGCGCTTTTCAAAGAAGCAGTCGAATTCTGCCGGCGTTCCGGTTTTTCCGATGCTGATGGAAAAGGCGTGGATATTCGTATCCCGGATGACCTTCGGAAAGCGGGCGTCGTTCCAGGCCTGAATCGCGGGTGCGGTCAGCTTTTCCAGCTCGTGCTTGACGGCGGCATAGCCCTCCGGATATTCGTTTTCGCCGGAGGCGATCAGCGTTGTGCCGTCCGTAAAGGTCACATCCAGATGAAAGCGCATTCCGGACAGCGCCACCGGGCGGCTGGCACAGAAGCCGTTCCATTTGCCGACCCGATGCTTTTCCAGAATTTTCCGAACGCGAACCATGCGCTCGGCGCCGTCCATGTACACAAATTCACCGCCTGCCCCCAGCTTCAGACGGATCTCGGTGCCCTTTTCCACGCGCGTGAGTGTGAAGGACTCCACCTCCGGCGTGGCCATGCCGCGCTCACCGAAGGTGAGCTGCTGAACGTCTGTGATTACCGCTGCCGCTTCGTTGCCGGCAGACTGCGTGCCCGAATGGGATGAAAGTTCGCTCATCGTTTTCTGACCTCCAAATTCAGTGTGCTTTCTTGGCGTAGCACGAAATTGTGAAGAGTTTGCAAGCGCAGAAGACCGGCTGCGCTCGCTGTAAAACTGTCCCGCAGTGTTCGCCGACGACAGGCAAACGCTGCGGGACAGTTTTCGTGCCGTTCAGCAGCATACGCTTCCGGCGGCATTCGGATCACTCCGCGGCAATCATGTAATAGTAGACGGGCTGTCCGCCGTCGATGAGGTTGGTCTCTGCCTCAGGCAGGGAGGCAGCCAGCGCGTCGAGTGTGCTCCGGGCCTGGTCCTCCTGTACGTCGCAGCCGTAATACACGGTGACAACGGCGGGGTCGAACGGACGGAACGCCTCACTCAGCCGATCCAGCAGCACGGAAAGCTCGGAATCGCTGCCAAGCAGCGCGCCGTCAAGCAGGGCCAGATATTCGCCGGCGTGAATGGTCAGGCCGTCAAACTCGGAATCTCTTGCCGCATAGGTGATCTGCGCGGTGTGCACGGTATCGATGGCTTCGGTGAAGGCTCTCGTCAGCTCTTCCTCCGTAGCGTCGGGGTTGGCGCTGAGCATGGCGGTGACGCCCTGCGGCACGGTTTTTGTGGGGATGACAACGATCTTGCGGTCTGTGCAAAGGGGAATACACTGCTCAGCCGCCATGATGATGTTTTTATTGTTGGGGAAGACGAAAACCGTCTTTGCCGGCGTCTGCAGCACTTCCTTGAGAATGTCCTGCGTTGACGGGTTCATGGTCTGGCCGCCGGTCACGACGCGGTCGCAGCCAAGCTCCCTGAACAGCTCCTTCATGCCGTCGCCTGCACAGACAGCCACATAGCCATAATTGTTTTCCGGCGGGGCGATGCGCTCCTTTGGCTCGGAATCGGCCAGCTTTGTATGCTGCTGACGCATATTCTCCACCTTAATGGTGAGCAATTGTCCGTAGGTGAGCGCCTCGGTGAGTACGCGGCCCGGTTCGTCGGTGTGCACGTGCACCTTGATGATATCGTCATCGTCCACGACGACGACACAGTCGCCGATGCTTTCCAGGAAGGCGCGCAGCAGTTCGGGCGCTTTCCCGGTCTCGCGGGCGGCGATGAACTCGGTGCAGTAGCCGTAGGTAATCTCCTCATTATCAAAGGAAGAGAAGTCCGCACCCTCAGAGGCCGGCTGTGCGGTGGCTTCCGGCGCAGCCTCGGGAGCGACAAACGTTCCCTGAAAGCTGGCGAGCATGGCGCCGAGAATGGTGCAGTATCCGTATCCGCCGGCATCGACAACGCCGGCACGGGTGAGCACGGGGTTGATGTGGATGGTCTCTGCCAGCGCGGCCTTTGCCGCCTCATGCGCACAAACGAGCATCAGACCGATGTCGCTGCCTGTGGCGGAAAACTCGACGGCGGCGGCAGCGGCCAGGCGCGATACGGTCAGTACGGTGCCTTCGGCCGGCTTCATCACAGCCTTGTAGGCAGCCTCAACGCCCTCGTTCATGGCGGCGGCAAACTGCGCGGCCGTGGCCTGATCCAGCCCCTTGAGTCGCTTGGAAATACCGCGGAACAGAAGCGACAAAATAACGCCGGAGTTGCCGCGCGCACCGCGCAGCAGGGCGGAAGCGGTGATGTCGGCCACCTCGGTCAGCGTCTTGGGAGCCTTCTTACGCAGCTCCTTGGCGGCGGACGAAAGCGTCAGACTCATGTTGGTGCCGGTGTCTCCGTCCGGCACGGGAAAAACATTCAGCTCATTGATCTTTTGCTTGTCCGCTTCCAGCGCAGCGGAAGCGCAGAGCAGCATGTCGCGGAACTCTGCACCAGAAATATACTCTCTCAAAAAAGCTTACCTCCGCGAGAATGATCAGTTCAGCAGGACGGAATCAACGTACACGTCAACCTGCCGGACCGGCACGCCGGTGGCACGCTCGACCTTGTAGCCGACCTCGTTGATGATGCTTGAACACAGGGCGTTCAGGTTTACGCCGTTGTCAACAATGATATGAAGCGCAAGGGAAACGCTGCCGTCATCCTTGTCAAACACGGCAGACACGCCCTTGGACATGGACTCCCGCTTCAGCAGCTGAAAGGGGCCACTGTCTTTATACCGGCCTGCCATACCCTTGACGCCGAAGCAGTTGGTTGCCGCATCACCGGCGAGATTGAGGAAAACCTCGTTGTTGATGGTGATGGTGCCGCAGGCGTTGTTGATGCAAATCATCGCATTTACTCCTTTCAAGCGGGATAAATATTTGATTTTGCAGAAAAATATTATAGTACATCTGGCGATAAATCACAAGAACTTTTTTGTAAACAGAGGATGAATTGCCTGATAATGCAAAAATTTTTTTGGGTGTTTACAGCGCTGTTTTGGATTGATATAATTCAGATATCAAGATGTCGCATAAATATTGCACCTGTGGTTTGGTGATTTTTGAAAAACCTGTTGCATCAAAATCGAAGGAGTGAGATTTTTGGAAAGAAAGCTCAAATCCATGGACGGCAACAACGCAGCCGCCTATGTGTCCTATGCGTTCACCGAGGTCGCCGCAATCTATCCCATCACCCCCTCCAGTCCGATGGCAGACTACGTCGATCAGTGGTCGGCAGCCGGACGGAAGAACATTTTCGGCACCAGCGTGAAGGTTGCCGAGATGCAGTCTGAGGCCGGTGCGGCCGGCAGCGTGCACGGCGCGCTCAACGCCGGCGCCCTCACCACCACGTACACCGCCTCCCAGGGCCTGCTGCTGATGATTCCCAATATGTATAAGATCGCCGGCGAGCTGCTGCCGGCCGTCTTCCACGTCACAGCACGTACGGTGGCCTCCCATGCGCTTTCCATTTTCGGCGACCACAGCGACGTGTATGCCTGCCGTCAGACCGGTTTTGCCATGCTGTGCGAGACGAACGTGCAGGAGATCATGGATCTGAGCGCTGTGGCCCATCTGTCCGCCATTGAGGGCCGCGTTCCGTTTCTCAACTTCTTCGACGGCTTCCGCACCTCTCACGAGATCCAGAAGATCGCAGTCTGGGATTATGAAGACCTGAAGGATATGTGCGATATGAAGGCGGTCGAGGCCTTCCGTGCCCGCGCGCTTACGCCGGACCGTCCGGTGATGCGCGGCTCGCACGAAAACGGCGATATCTACTTCCAGCACCGCGAAGCAGCCAACCGCTATTACGACGCTCTGCCCGGCATTGTCGAGGCCAATATGGCCAAGGTCAACGCCAAGCTCGGCACAAACTACCAGCTCTTCAACTACTACGGCGCGCCCGACGCCGAGCGCGTCATCGTCGCCATGGGCAGCATCTGCGACGTGGCTGAGGAGGTCATTGACTACCTCACCGCCCGCGGCGAGAAGGTCGGTCTGGTCAAGGTCCGCCTGTATCGCCCGTTCCGTGCCGACAAGCTTCTGTCCGTCATTCCCGATACCGTCAAGCGCGTGGCCGTGCTCGACCGCACCAAGGAGCCGGGCAGCCAGGGCGAGCCGCTGTACCTTGACGTTGTGACTGCCTTTGCCACGGCCGGACGCAGCGCAAAGATCATCGGCGGCCGCTATGGCCTGTCCTCCAAGGACACCACGCCGGCCTCTGTCTTTGCTGTTTACGAGGAACTGCGCAAGGAAGAGCCGAAGCCGCATTTCACGATTGGCATCGTGGATGATGTGACATTCCTGTCCCTGCCTGAGATGAGCCGGGAGGAGACGCCCAGCACGGCGGCGCCCGGCACCATTGAGTGCAAGTTCTGGGGCCTCGGCGGCGACGGCACGGTCGGTGCAAACAAAAACTCCACCAAGATCATCGGCGATCACACCAATAAGTATATCCAGGCCTATTTCCAGAACGACTCCAAAAAGACCGGCGGCGTGACGATCTCTCATCTGCGCTTCGGCGATCATCCCATCAAGAGCCCGTACTATATCAACAAGGCGGATTTTGTCGCATGCCACAACCCGTCCTATGTTACCAAGGGCTTCAAGATGGTCAACGACGTCAAGCCCGGCGGCGTGTTCATGATTAACTGCCAGTGGGATTTTGCAGAGCTGGAGCGTCACCTCTCCGCCGATGCCAAGCGTTATATTGCAAAGAACAACATTCAGCTGTACACCATCAACGCCATCGACCTGGCCAAGCAGATCGGCATGGGCAAGCGCACCAATACCATCCTGCAGAGCGCGTTTTTCGCCCTGGCCAACATTCTCCCGCAGGAGGAGGCCATCGGCTACATGAAGGCCGCGGCCGAAAAGTCCTACAGCAAGAAGGGCATGGATGTCGTTGAGATGAACTGGAAGGCCATCGACGCCGGCGCAACCGCCTTTGTAAAAATCGACGTGCCGGCCAGCTGGGCTGACGCCGAGGACGAGACGGAAACCGTCGAGCTGACCGGCCCGGAGAAGACGGTGCGCATGGTCAGAGAGATTCTGCAGCCGGTCAGCCGTATGGATGGCGACGCGCTGCCCGTTTCCGCCTTTGTCGATCATGCCGACGGCACCTTCGAGTTGGGCGCCTCCGCCTATGAAAAGCGCGGCGTTTCCGTCATGGTTCCGGAGTGGAACCGTGAGACCTGTGTGCAGTGCAACCAGTGTGCCTTCGTTTGCCCGCATGCGACCATCCGTCCCTTTGCCCTCACCGAGGCCGAGGCGCAGGCTGCGCCGGAGGCGGCAAAGCTGGCCGCATTCCGTGGCGGCAAGGGCAAGGGCCTGTATCAGTACTCCATGGCGATCTCGCCCATGGACTGCATGGGCTGCGGTGTATGTGCCGGCGTCTGCCCGACCAAGTCCCTGAAGATGGTTGCACAGGAAAGTCAGCTCGACCAGCAGCCGGTCTTCGACTACATGGTCGAAAAGGTCAGCGAAAAGCCCGAGGTCACCGGCCCGGCCAACGTGGTCAGCTCTCAGTTTATGAAGCCGTACCTCGAGTTCTCCGGCTCCTGTGCCGGCTGCGCCGAGACCAGTTATGCCCGCCTCGTCACCCAGCTGTTCGGCGACCGCATGTATATCTCCAACGCGACCGGCTGCTCCTCCATTTGGGGCGGTCCTGCTGCGACCGCGCCCTACTGCAAGAATGCCGAGGGGAAGGGACCTGCCTGGGCCAACAGCCTGTTTGAAGACAACGCCGAGCACGGCTACGGCATCTACCTCGGCCAGAAGGTCATCCGTGAGCGTCTGATCGGCCAGGCCCGCTGGATCGCCGAGAACGGAACGACTGCCAAGGCGGAGGCTGCAAAGGCTTATCTTGAGACAGTTGACGACGGCGCAAAGAACGCCGAGGCGGCCAAGGCGCTGATCGCAGCGCTGGAGAACGAGCCGTGCGACTGTGAGGCTTCCCGCGATATTCTTGCAAACCGTCAGTATCTGTCCAAGAAGTCGGTGTGGATCTTTGGCGGCGACGGCTGGGCCTATGACATCGGCTTCGGCGGCCTCGACCATGTGCTGGCTTCCGGCGAAGATGTGAATGTGTTCGTCTTCAACACGGAGGTCTACTCCAACACTGGCGGTCAGGCCAGCAAGGCCTCCAATCTGGGCCAGGTGGCGCAGTTTGCCGCATCCGGCAAGGAGATCAGCTCCAAGCCGCTGGCTGAGATCGCCATGAGCTACGGCTATGTGTATGTGGCACAGGTTGCCATGGGCGCAAACCTCAATCAGACGCTGCGCGCCATCCGCGAGGCCGAGGCATATCCCGGCCCGTCGCTCATCATCGGCTATAGCCCCTGCGAGATGCACAGCATCAAGGGCGGCATGGCAAACTGCCAGGTCGAGATGAAGAAGGCCGTCGACTGCGGCTACTGGAACCTGTTCCGTTTCAACCCGGCGGCCGAGCAGCCCTTCACGCTCGACAGCAAGGCGCCCGCCGGCGGTTATCGCGAGTTTTTGATGAACGAGGCGCGCTACAGCCGCCTCACCCGCGAATTCCCCGAGCGTGCCGAGGAACTGTTTGAACGCAACGAGGAGGCCGCAAAGCAGCGCTACGAGCATCTGCTGCGCCTCAAGGCGCTTTACGAGCGCAAAAGCGAGGAATGATTTCCCATAAAATCGGACGTGCCGCGGTCAAAAGACCGCGGCACGTTTTCAAAGCCGAAGGAACAGCCGGCAGCATGGAACAAGCTGTCGGCTGCCTGATATTGGACCGACGTTACAGTTCGACCGGTTCGAATACGCCGGGGAAGACGAGGTCCTCGACCATCTTTGCACAGAAGCGCAGCGCAGCGTCGCATCCGTAGATTTTCGAGGTGGAGCCGGGACGGTTGCGAATCTTTTCACAGGAGAGATGTCCGGTTTCCTCCTGAAAACGGCGTTCCATTTCCTTGGTGAGGGCACAGGGCTTCATCATCTGATGGGGAACCTCGCCGCAGATCGGATTTTCCTTAACGGCGGCACAAAGCTGCGCGCCGCACAGCGCACCGCAGTTTCCAAACATATTATCGATTCCGTAGCCGGCGCAGACGTGCATGTAGCGGAAAAAGTGCAGATCCTCATAGGAGTCGAAAACGCCGTTGATGCCGGTGTTGCAGCCATAGCAGTGGCCGATGGCGCGAGCCTGCCAGTGCGGGACGTTCAGCAGGTCGTGATAGGTTGCGAAGACGGCTTCGCAGCAGTCGAGGCCCTGTTCCTTGTGGGCGGTAAGAACTTGTTCGATGCGGCTTTTTTCCATGATGTTTTCCTCCAAACGTATTGCGCCCGCATGGGGAAAGGCGGGCTGTGGCATGGGACAGAAGTGCCGGATGGGTGCTGAAAGCGGACAGGGACCGGCAAAATATCTAAATTCTGATTTAACCTTATCGAAAAGACCGTGAAAACTCAAGTGTAAACTGCACAAATGCTCCAATCAGGCGGGGAATTCCACCGCATTCAGCCGGTTTATCTGCAGAGCAGGTTGGAAATGCAGAAAATCTCCAGGAAGAAGATAAAATCATGGGCAAAGGGCTTGACAGAGAGGGAAAAACATGTATAATAATAGGGTCTGCCAGTATGGCGGATGATCCTTGCTCATGCCAGAGCATGAGCCATTTGTCCAAAAGGAGGTGCTGAAATGGCAAAGACCAGCGAGAAGTACGAGGTTATGTACATCCTCAACCCCAATCTGACGGAGGAGGAGACTGCGGCCCTCGTCGAAAAGTTCAAGGTGCTTGTCGAGCAGAACGGCACGCTGGACGAGATGGAGGAAATGGGTAAGCGCAAGCTCGCCTATGAAATCAACTACATCTCTGAAGGCTACTATGTCCTCGTCAAGTTCACTTCCGGCCCCGAGTTCCCGGCAGAGCTTACCCGCATTCTCGGAATCACGGACGGCGTTATGCGTTCGCTCGTCACCCTGCGCTGCGAATAAAGGAGGCACGGTATGCTCAATCACATCGTCCTGATGGGACGCCTCACACGCGACCCGGAGCTGCGCTCCACCCAGACGGGAGTGCCTGTGGTTTCCTTCCGCCTTGCAGTGGACAGAGATTTTGGCAGCCGCGACGGCGGTGAAAAGCAAACCGACTTCATCGACATCACGGCCTGGAGAAATACGGCGGAGTTTGTCAACAAATACTTCACCAAAGGCAGAATGGCCATTGTAAGCGGTCGCCTGCAGGTTCGGGAGTGGACCGATCGCGACGGCAACAAGCGTACCACGCCGGAAGTTGTTGCAGACAACGTATATTTCGGTGATTCCAAGAGGGACGGCGGCGACAACGCCAATTACCGTCCGGCGGAGCCGTACCGCGGCGGCAGCAATGCAGCAGCCGTGCCGTCCGGCTATGAGCCCAAAACCAGATCGTCCTTCGTGGAGTTGGAGGACGGAGACGGGGAACTCCCGTTCTAATACGATAAGGAGGAAAGAGCCTTGGCTTTCGATAAGACCAACAAAAACCGCAAGCGCAGAAAAGTCTGCCAGTTTTGCGTGGATAAGTGCCAGTTCATCGACTATAAGGATACGGTGAAGCTGCGTCGTTACCTGTCCGAGCGCGGCAAGATCCTGCCCCGCCGTACCACCGGTACCTGCGCATATCATCAGCGCGCGCTGACTGAGGCCATCAAGCGTTCTCGTCAGGTCGCCCTGCTGCCTTACGTTGTCGACTGAGACACAAGCTGCAAACCGGGCCGTATTTCGATACGGCCCGGTTTTGTCGTATAACCGGAGGCCCCTGTTTTCCGCTCCGCGGATTTGGCGAAAGACGGATCGGAGCTTCGGGTTCAGGACCGGTGAAAGGAAGGATGCTTATGAACATCACGGTGTACCTTGGAGCAAATGAGGGAAATGACCCTGCGCTGAAAAGCGCGGTCATGGCGCTTGGAAGGTGGATTGGTGAGAGTGGAAACGCACTGGTTTACGGAGGCTCGAAATCCGGCCTGATGGGAGCGCTTGCAGAAAGCGTTTTGGCAGCCGGCGGCGAGGCAACCGGTGTGGAGCCGCGCTTTTTTGTGGAGGCAGAACTGCAGTACGATGATTTGACCAGGCTGATTGTCACCGAGACTATGTCGGAGCGAAAGGCAAAGATGATCGAGCTTGGCGATGCGTTTCTTGCCTTTCCGGGCGGTACGGGCACACTGGAGGAACTGTCGGAGGTTATGTCCATGGTCTCTCTGAAGCAGCTTGACGCGCCGTGCATCGTATACAATCTCAACGGCTATTATGATGGATTGAAAGCCCTGCTGGCACATATGATTCGGATTGGCCTGTCCTCGGAGGAACGGCTGCAGGGAATTTATTTTGCAGAGGACCTGGAGCAGATTCGGAAAATCCTGAAGCAGCCGTAAAACAGCATCCGTATGGCGAAATCCATACGGATGCTGTTATGCTTTTGTGCGAGGCTGGTGGTGTCTTTTGCCTGCTGCAGCCTCTCCGGAACGGCATGCGGTCATTTCTGCTGTGGCTTTGTTCGGATGAGGCGACGGAAGGGACCGGGGCGCTTCAGCGCGCTTTGCGCCGTCTCCGGGGCAAGCAGGGGAACGCCGGCAGTGTGCAGCGCCTGCACGAGCGTATCTTCCGTATAGATGTGAAAGCGTTCGAGTTGGGCTGTTTCTGCGGCAGCCTCAAGACAGGCGATGACCAGATCCCGGTAGTTTGTCTTCGGGACGTCCAGCAGCCGTGCGATTTGCGGCAGCACGACTTCATTGCGCTCCCGCAGCGAAACCGGGCGTCCGGCAGCTGCGCAGTACGGTTCGATCAGCTGCAGCAAATACCGGTAGGACTGTGCCTCGCTCCAGTGTGAATCCAGATACCAGTGCGTGCCTGCCAGCCCGTAAAGCATGCGCTTGGCATCATAATAGCCGGCAAGCATATTCCTGCGGCTGCGCATGGCGTCAAACTCCAGCGTGCTGCCGATGTCGACCGATGGGGTAACTGTGTGTACCGAGACCGAGCGCGGAATACGCGTCGGACGCTCCACGCCAAAGCCGAACAGACGCAGCGCAATGATGTTTTGATATCCGTTTTCAATCAGCACGTGCAGCGGCAGTACATCGCGCAGACCGCCGTCGGCATAGCGCTTACCGCCGAGTTTCTCGTTGCGGAAGACGGGCAGGTAGGCGCTGGCGATGAGCATGTCGACGATGGCTCCGTCGCCCTCCAGCTCCTTGGCGCGCAGCTCCAGCTCCTTGAAGGAGCCAAGCGCACAGGTAACGATGAAAAATTCAATGGCACTGCTGCGAATGGCGTCCTCGTCGATTGTGCGGGTGAGCAGGTTTTCCAGCGGCGAGATGTCAAAGCCGCGATTTTTCACAACGCCGGCCAGTTGGGCGGCCGCGTTTTTGAGATCCATGCCGCGCAGGCTGCCGCGCATAAGCTGCTCCATCATTTCGTCATCAACGTCCATAATCTGAGAATAGCTGATGCTTTCCCAGAGCGCTTCAGCCTTTTCATAACAGTTCATGGCAATCAACGCGCCGTTGATCGCACCGACGGATGTTCCGGAAACAGCGGCAATATGTACACCGGCCTCCTTGAGTGCGCGCCATGCGCCGATCTGATGTGCGCCCTTTGCGCCGCCGCCCTCAAGCGCCAGCGCGTAGGGGATGGATGTATCCAGCTTCAGCTCCATAGAACACCTCCCGATTTGTAATTCTCTCTCATGATATATGATACATGCATTTTTCTGACTGCAAAAGCAAAATTCAAAAAATTGCCCGCATGTCATCCGGAAGCGGTATGCACAGCTGCAGCGTCTGTCCGGTCATCGGGTGTATCAGACGCAGTGAGGAGGCGTGCAATGCGCAGCGTGCAATGCCGGGATGCGGCGTGCCATAAAGCCAATCGCCTGCCAGCGGACAGCCGATGGCGGCCATGTGAACGCGAATCTGATGCGTGCGCCCGGTTTCCAGGCGCAGGCTGATCAGACTGAGCTTGTCGCGCTGCAGAACAGTGCGGTAATGCGTGACCGAGGGCAGACCGGATGGGGCGATACAGCGCCGGATGTGCGAGGCAGGGTCGCGTGCAATGGGCAGGCGCACAACGCCGTCACACGGCTCCGGGCTGCCGGTTACAATGGCCAGATATTCTCGCAGAAAGGCGTCTGTGTGCAGTTGAAGGCGCAGACGGTCGCTGATATATCGGTTTTTGGCAACGACCATCAGGCCCGAGGTGCCGCGGTCGAGACGATTGATCGGGTGAAAGACAAAGCCCGGCCCGCAGACAGCGGCAAGCATCTGCGCGACAGTGACGTCGCCCTTTTCCTGCGCGCCGTGCACGGCGATGCCGGCGGGCTTGTTGAGCACGAGCAGGTCGTCATCCTCCCAGACAACCGGGGCTGGAATGCGTCCGGAAAAGCGAAATCCCTCGTCTACAGCATCCGGCAGACAGATCGACAGGGTGTCGCCTGCTGCCGCATGATCCACTGTGCGAACTGGAACGCCGTTTTTCAGGATTCCGCCCGGTATCTGTTTCTGGTGCGCGATCAATCCGCCGGCCATATGCAGCGTTCTTTGCAGCAGAAGACCGACAGGCTTTCCGTCCTGCTGCACAGTGACCACAAAGGAAACGGTTCTCATATGTATTCTCCTGAGAGCCTGCGCAACGCCATGTTTCAGGTGTCGCAGCCTGTTTTGTGCGCTGCGCACCGGAGCTTTCGTATTTGATGGTCAAAGAAAAGCTATCAAACAGGAAGGAGTCCTGCAAGTGTGAGGACGCGGCAACCACAATCATGGAGCCGTCGGTGATGGTACGCTCATCGCTCTTCCTGTCGCCGCGATGACTCACCAGCTTATGTGCCGTTGCATCAGATTTTCGCTGCCCCTCTCATCACAGAGGAAGGACTTCTTCCATTGGTCAGCGGCCACTCCACAGATCATATCAGCCGTTGCCTTCACAATTCCCATGGCGGCACCGCTTCGGCTTTTTGAATACATTATACCACGCTGTCGTGTATGCCGCAATAAAAAGCCAGCCCACCGCAGTCATGGCTGGATGTGGCTGGCAAAAGGATATTTGAGTTGATTGTTCTGTTACCTCAACAGGGGCTTCCTTGAAATATACGCGCAACCTCTTTTCCGTTCACAGCATTGGAAGGATCGATGTTTCGATGAACGATCGTTTTGCTTGGATTGTCTCAAAATCCGTCAGGCAGCATAATTCTTCGGATGGAGCAAAAGAGCAAGAAAGCCGGTATTGCCTGTTTTCAGGCAATAGTGCGCACACCGTGGAGAAAGCCGAGCGGCAGGAGGCCCGTGCACAGAAGAAGGCGGAACGGCAGGAGCAGAAAAAAGAAAACGCCGCCACGGAGGGCAGCGAAGAGCGGTATCATATCAGCGAAAGATTCCAGCGGGATATTCAGGACTGGTATAACGCCGGACAGCCTGAAGGCGAACGGTTTGTGCTCGGCAGTACCGGGCCGGTTCTGCAGGGACTGGGCGCAATCGAAAGCGATATCTACATGAACGGCGACAAAATCAGCTCCATTCTGGAAAAGCACCCGGAAATGAGCATCCGCGAGATTAAGCGCATTCCGGAAATTTTGGAAGACCCCGTGCTCATTCTGAAAAGAAAGGGAACAGGGAAACGTGGGAACAACAGCCGCATGGTTCTGTATGGTTCTATCAAAGCGCAGAACGGGAAGCCGGTTTTGGTGTCTCTTGATCTTCGCCCGGTAGAACGCGGTTTCGCAATCAACGATATGCAGAAGGTCAACAGCGCCTATGCAAAGGACATTTATCTGCGCAGCGACAAAATCAATCGCATTCTGGAACAGCATCCCGAGATGAGCTTGCGGGAGATCCAGCGCATTCCGGAAATCTTGGAAGACCCGACACTTATCCTGAAAAGCAAGGGCGAGAATGTAGGCGGA
>JALEMS010000070.1 GCA_022768185.1 Clostridiales bacterium
TTTCTGGAGCTGCTACCCAGATTTGAACTGGGGACCTCATCCTTACCAAGGATGCGCTCTACCGACTGAGCTATAGCAGCATTGGCGACCCAGAACGGACTTGAACCGTCGACCTCTAGCGTGACAGGCTAGCGTTCTAACCGACTGAACTACTGGGCCACATCGCACTTTGACAATATAACAGGCCCGGCGCGTTTTGTCAAGCGGTTTTTCCGCATTTTCGGCCCTTTGCCCCTGCGCTTGATTTTTCGGGGGCGATGACGTATACTATATCCTGTTATCATAGGCATATCATGGCAGGAAAGAGGTAATCCATGGCAAAAACAAAACAGGCGGGCTACGGCAATGAGAGCATTTCCCAGCTTAAGGGAGCCGACCGCGTACGCAAGCGGCCGGGCGTCATCTTCGGCTCGGATGGTCTGGAGGGCTGCGAGCACGCCGTTTTTGAAATTCTCTCCAACGCGATCGACGAGGCGCGCGAGGGGTACGGCAAGCGTATCACCGTTACGCGCTTTGCCGACGACTCCATCGAGGTCGTCGATCAGGGCCGCGGCTGCCCCGTCGACTGGAACGCCGCTGAGAACCGCTTCAACTGGGAGCTGGTCTTCTGCGAGCTGTATGCCGGCGGCAAATACGAAAACGAAGAGGGGGGCGACTACGAATACTCGCTGGGGCTCAACGGTCTCGGCTCCTGCGCCACGCAGTACGCCTCGGAATACATGGACGTCACCGTCCTGCGCGACGGCCGGCGCTACCGTCTGCACTTTGAGCGCGGTGAAAACATCGGCGGGCTGAGCAGCGAGCCGGTCTCCGGCAAAAAGACCGGCACCGCCATCCGCTGGAAGCCGGACATCAACGTCTTCACGGACATCCACATTCCGGTGGAGTATTTCACATCCACCCTGCGCCGCCAGGCCGTCGTAAACGCCGGCGTCACCTTCCTGTTCCGCAACGAGACGGCTGCGGGACAGTTTGAGAGCGAGGAGTTCTGCTACGAAAACGGCATTGCCGACTACGTGACGGAGCTGGCCGGGGAGGGGCCGCTCACCGCGCCCGTTTATTTTGAGACCGAGCGCCGCGGGCGCGACCGCGCCGACAAGCCGGAATACAAGGTGCGCCTGTCGGCGGCGCTGTGCTTTTCCAACCGTGTGTCCGTCATCGAGTATTACCACAACTCGTCCTGGCTGGAATACGGCGGCGCGCCGGAAAAGGCGGTGCGCAGCGCGTTCGTCTCGGCGCTGGACGCGCTCATCCGCAAGCTGGGAAAGTATCAGAAGAACGAATCGAAGATCACCTTTCAGGATGTGGCGGACTGCCTTGTGCTGGTGACCAGCTGCTTCTCCACCCGGACTTCATATGAAAACCAGACCAAGAAGGCCATCACCAACCGCTTGATCCAGGAGGCGATGACGGACTTCTTCAAGCAGCGGCTGGAGGTTTATTTCATCGAGAACCCCGAGGGGGCCGCTCGGGCCGCCGAGCAGGTGCTCATCAACAAGCGCAGCCGCGAGCAGGCCGAGAGCGCCCGTCTGAACCTGCGCAAGAAGCTGTCCGGCTCGCTGGACGTGACCAACCGCGTGCAGAAATTTGTCGACTGCCGCAGCCGCGACGTTTCGCGCCGCGAGCTGTACATCGTCGAGGGCGACAGCGCCCTGGGCGCCTGCAAGCTCAGCCGGGACGCGGAATTTCAGGGCATCATGCCGGTGCGCGGCAAGATCCTCAACTGTCTGAAGGCCGATTATGCCCGCATCTTCAAAAGCGAGATCATCACCGATCTCATCAAGGTGCTCGGCTGCGGGGCCGAGGCGGGCAAGGGCAAGGGCAAGGAGCTGGCCGCCTTCGACCTGGCCAACCTCCGCTGGCGGCGTGTCATCATCTGCACCGACGCCGACGTCGACGGCTATCAGATCCGCACCCTCATCCTCACCATGCTCTGGCGGCTGACGCCGAAGCTGATCGAGGAAGGGTATGTCTACATCGCGGAGACGCCGCTGTACGAGATCCGTACGAAGGACGCCGTCCGCTTTGCCTATTCTGACCGGGAAAAGGCCGCCGTGCTCGAGGAGCTGGGCGGTGTAAAATGCAGCATCAGCCGTTCGAAGGGCCTCGGCGAAAACGACCCGGACATGATGTGGCTGACCACCATGAATCCCGAGACCCGCCGCCTCATCCGTGTGATGCCGGAGGAGGCCGAGCACACCGCCGGCGTGTTCGACCTGCTGCTGGGCGACGATCTGGCTGGCCGCAAGCACCACATTGCCGAAAACGGGTATAAATACCTCGACCAGGCAGACCTGAGCTGAAAGAAGAAACAGAGAAAGGAGCTTTTCCATGAAGCTCAAGAACGTCGGAAAAACCATTTACACCCTGCTCATTCTCATTGTCGTCATCTCCGTCCTGTCCATGATCGCGCCGGACAGCAGCGCGGTGCGCCTGTGGTCTGTGTTTCTCTGCACGGCGCTGCTGATCGTGTGCGTCATCCTGTGGCTGACCTTCGGCCGCTGCCCGTACTGCCGCCGCCTCATCCTTGTGAACCTGCGCGGCATCGAGGTGTGTCCGCACTGCCGGCGCAACATCGAAACCGGCAAGAAGAAAAAAGGCAAGAGCAGCCGCGCGTAAGGCATACACAGTGGAAAGTAAGGTTCATCTATGGCAAAAAAGAAGAACGCCGCGGACGGCGTGAAGAAAAAACCGGCGCAGACCAATGTGCAGGGCCTGCGCGCCGAAACGGTCGAGCAGCCCATCACCGAGACGCTGGAGCAGAACTATATGCCGTACGCCATGAGCGTCATCGTCTCGCGCGCCATCCCGGAGATCGACGGCTTCAAGCCCTCGCACCGCAAGCTGCTCTACACCATGTATAAAATGGGCCTGCTCACCGGCGAGCGGACAAAATCGGCCAACATCGTCGGCCAGACCATGAAGCTCAACCCCCACGGCGACGCCGCCATTTACGACACGATGGTGCGCCTGTCGAAGGGCAACGAGTCGCTGCTGATGCCGTTTGTCGACTCAAAGGGCAACTTCGGCAAGGTCTACTCCCGCGACATGGCCTGCGCTGCCAGCCGGTACACCGAGGCGCGCCTTGCGCCCATCTGCGCGGAGCTGTTCCGCGACATCGACAAGGACACCGTTGATTTTGAAGACAACTACGACGGCACGATGAAGGAGCCCACCCTGCTGCCGACGGCCTTCCCCAACGTGCTGGTCTCGGCCAACACCGGCATCGCCGTCGGCATGGCCAGCGCCATCTGCGGCTTTGACCTGTGCGAGGTCTGCCGCACGACGGTGGCCTTCCTGCGCGACGAGGAGCACGACCTGCTCACCACGCTGCCTGCGCCGGACTTCCCCACGGGCGGCGAGCTGCTCTACGACCCGGCGAAGATGCGCGAGATCTACCGCACCGGGCGCGGCAGCTTTCAGGTGCGCGCGCGCTGGCGCTATCTGTCCACCGAAAATCTGATCGAGGTTTACGAGCTGCCGTACACCACCACGGTGGAGGCCGTCATCGACAAGCTGGCCGAGCTGATGAAGGCCGGAAAGCTCCGCGAGGTCTCCGACGTGCGCGACGAGACCGACCTGAGCGGTCTGAAGCTGGCCATCGACCTCAAGCGCGGTACCGATCCCGACCGCCTGATGCAGAAGCTCTTCCGCTCCACGCCGCTGCAGGACAGCTACGGCTGCAATTTCAACATCCTCATCTCCGGCTATCCGCGGGTGATGGGTGTGCGCGAGATTTTGACGGAGTGGACGGCCTGGCGCGAGGAATGCATCCGCCGCCGCGTGTTTTTCGAGCTGCAGCGCAAGAAGGAAAAGCTGCATCTGCTGCGCGGTCTGGCTGCCATCCTGCTGGATATCGACCGCGCCATCGCCGTCATCCGCGAGACCGAGCGCGAGGCCGACGTCGTGCCCAACCTGATGATCGACTTCGGCATCGACCAGGTGCAGGCCGAGTATGTGGCGGAGATCCGCCTGCGCAACATCAACCGCGAATATATCCTCAAGCGCACCGACGAGACCGCCTCGCTCGAGCGCGACATCGAGGAGATGGAGCAGCTGCTTGCCAGCCGCCGGCGCATCCGCAATGTGATGATCCGTGAGCTGGAGGAGATCATGAAGAAGTATCCCACCGTCCGGCACACGGGCCTGGTTGAGCCGGAGGCCGGCGAGGCCGAGCCGGAAGGCCCCGAGGCCTACCCGGTGACGCTGTTTCTCTCCCGCAGCGGCTATTTCAAGAAGATCACGCCGCAGTCGCTGCGCATGAATGCCGAGCAGCGCTATAAGGACGACGACGGCCCCATGCAGCGCATCGAGGCCACGAACGCTGCCGAGCTGCTCGTCTTCACCGACCGGCAGCAGGTTTACAAGACCCGCGTCTGCGACTTTCCGGACGGCAAGGCGTCCGCGTTGGGCACGTATCTGCCCTCGCAGCTGGGCATGGACGAGGGCGAGCGTGTGTTCTGCATGGTCTCTGCCGGCGACTGGAGCGGCGAGCTTCTGCTGTTTTTCGCAGACGGCAAATGCGCGCGCATTCCGCTGTCGGCCTACGCCACGAAGACCAACCGCCGCCGCCTGACGGGCGCGTATTCCGACAAAAGCCCGCTGCGCGCCGTCGTACCGCTCACAGAGGGCGACACGGATATCGCCGTGCGCTCCACCGAGGGGCGCACGCTTGTGTTCAGCACGGCGCTGCTGGCGCCCAAGGCCAGCCGGACGACGCAGGGCGTGGGCGTGATGACGCTCAAACCGAAATATCAGCTGGAGACGGCTGTGCCGCTGCAGTGGAGCACCATCCGTGATATACCCCGCTATCGTGTCAAGACCCTGCCCGCCGCCGGCGCGCTGCTGCGCGAGGCCGACCGCGGGGAGGAGCAGCTGAGTCTGATGGAGGAGTAATACCATGCTTCAGCGTTCCAAAGCGTTCAGGGTCGTGCTCAAATACGGCGCGATCCTGCTCGGCTCCGCCTTTTACGGCGTGGGCTTCCACTTCTTCCTGTACGCCAATTCCATTCCGACGGGCGGCCTGACGGGCGTGGCGATGATCATCAACCGCCTGACGCAGCTGCCGGTCGGCGTGCTGACGATCGTGATGAACGTGCCGCTGTTTGCCGCGGCGTGGAAGCGCTTCGGCACGCACTTTATCTTCGCTTCGCTGGTGGGGACGGTGCTCTCCTCGGCTGCGGTCGACCTGCTGGCACTGGTGGACGCCGCCGTGACGGGGGACGTGCTGCTTGCGTGCATCTTCGGCGGCGTGGTCAAGGGCTTCGGCCTGGGCCTGATCTATCTGGTCGGGGGCACCACGGGCGGCACGGACATCGCGGCAAAATTTCTGCGCCAGCGCTTTCCGTATATCAACTTCGGCACGCTGGTGCTGGCGGTGGACGTGGCGGTCATCGCAGCGTATGCCTGCATTTTCAGAAGCTATGAAAGCGCGCTGTACGCGGCCGTGACCATGTTCTGCTGCAGCAAGGTGGTCGACCTGGTGCTTTACGGCGCGGGCACCTCAAAGATCTGCTTTATCATCAGCGAGCAGAGCGTGCGTCTCAAGGAGGCCATCACCGGCGAGCTGCACCGCGGCGTCACGCTGCTGCAGGGACGGGGCGCGTGGTCCGGGCAGGAAAAGCAGGTGATCTTCTGCGTCATCAAGCGCCAGCAGATCACCGAGATCCGCCGCATCGTGCGCAGCATTGACGTCAACGCATTTTTCATCGTCAGCGACGCCAGCGACGTGTTCGGCCGCGGCTTCGGCGACATTTCCAGCGACGCGTGAGCGCGCCGGGCAACAGAAAGGGGAAGGGATATGTCCTTGGAAACGGCGGAACAAAGCCTGCGTGAACGCGGCTTTACCGTGCGCCGGTTTGAAACCGGCGGGCAGGCCGCGCAGTATCTGGAGGAGACGCTGCACGGCTGCACCATCGGCTTCGGCGGCTCACGCACGGCGGAGGAGCTGGGCCTGTTCGAGCGCCTCGGGCGGGACAACACCGTCTTCTGGCACTGGAAGCAGGACTTTGACGAAGCCTGCCGCAGCGCCGCCGGCGCGCGGGTCTACATCACCAGCGCAAACGCGCTGGCCGAGACGGGCGAGCTCATCAACATCGACGGTTACGGCAATCGCGTTTCCGCCACGGCCTACGGGCCGGAGCGCGTTATTTTTGTCATCGGGAAAAACAAGCTGGCCCCCACCTTTGAGCAGGCGCTCCGGCGCGCGCGCAACGTGGCAGGCCCCCTCAACGCCCGCCGCCTGCACAAGAAAACGCCGTGCGCCACCGGTCCGCTGCGCTGCTATGACTGCCGCAGCCCCGAGCGCTGCTGCCGCGCGCTGATGGTGCTGTGGGGCAGGCCCACGGCCATCGGCGAGGCGGAGGTGCTGCTGGTGAACGAGGAGCTGGGCTTTTGATGTTCCGCCTGCGCGGCGGCTTCCGCAACAAAAACACAGCCGGAGAAACGTTGCGTTTCTCCGGCTGTGTTTTTTGTTATTTTGCGCCCGGCTCAGGCCTTGTCTGCGCCGTCGGGCTTTGCGTCGGGGACGGGGACCGCAGCGGTCTTTTCTGCCGGTGCGGCGGATGCCGCGGGCTTGGCTGCCGGCTGTTCCGCCGGAGCGGCTTCAGCGGGGGCCGCAGGCTTGGCTGCGGAAGCGGCGGGCGCGGCCTTGGCGGCCGCGGCGCCCGCCGCGGGCTTTGCGCCGGGCACGGCGGAACGGGCGGCCGCGGCGCGCGGCGCGGGCAGCTTCTTCGGGAAGGTATAGGTGAGCTTCAGGTCGTTGTCGCTGCGGGCGACCATGTCATAGTCCTCAGTCTGCCTGAGGCACTTGCGCGTGCAGAAGTCGGTGCAGTGGCCGCAGAAGGTGCACGAGCCGAGGAAAAACTCCATCGTCACCTGAATGGTGCCGTCGGGCTGCTTTTCCTCCTTTTTGGTGATGCAGCCGCCGGCGCACACGCGCTGGCACATGCCGCAGGCGATGCACGCCTCGGTGTCCAGCTCCAGCCGCCCGCGGTAGTGCGGGGCGGCCTTCTTGGGAACGGCGGGATAGCGCTCGGTGCTTGGCTTGCTGAACAGCTGGGTGATTGCCTCCCGGACAAACGGAAAGTCCATTATGCCTTCGCTCCCTTCTTTTTCTCCTTGAGGATCTGCGTGGCCATGGCCAGCCCGTGGATGATGGCCTCGGGCTTGGGCGCGCAGCCTGCAATGGCGACGTCCACCGGCACGTATTTGTCCAGCGGGCCGACGACGGAATAGCTGCCCTTGAACACATTGCCGGAGCAGGGGCAGGAGCCGAGCGTCACGATCACGCGCGGCTCGGGCACCTGCGAGATGGTGCGCAGCACGCGGTCCTTTGACTGCGCCGTCACCGGTCCGGTGACGACCACGATGTCTGCGTGGCGCGGCGTGCCGGCCAGCTTGAAGCCGAGACGCTCGACGTCATAGCGCGGCGTCAGCAGGGCCACCAGCTCGATGTCGCAGCCGTTGCAGGAGCCGGCGTTGATGTGAAACAGCCACGGGGATTTGGCGGCGCTGCTTGCGATCAGATTCCGAAACATTGCCTGCCCTCCTTACAGCCCGAACCAGGCAAGCACCAGGCTGATGAGCGCCAGGCCCGCCACGACGGTCCAGTAGAATTTGAAGACCTGCTCGACCTTCAGACGCGCGGTGACTGCGCGTACCAGCGACATGCTCACCGCCGTCACGCACACGCAGCAGAGGAAGAACACCAGCGCGTCCAGCGCGATGTACCCCGTGCCGCGTCCGCCGAGAAACAGCGCGGTGAACAGCGCCGTCATGACGAACATCTTCAGATAATAGTTCAGCTTAAAGATGCCCAAAGGCGCGCCGCTGTATTCAACCAGCGGGCCCTCACAGATCTCGGTCTCGGCCTCGGCCACGTCGAAGGGGTGGCAGCCGACCTCGCAGGGGATCACCAGCAGCATGGCCAGCGCCGCCGGGATCATGCTCCACTTGGCGATGAGCGGACCGAACAGATTCTGATAGGCGGCGATGTTTGCCATCGAGAAGGTGACGGCGTTCTCGCCGAGCGCCAGGCCGACCTTTTTGCCGATGGCCAGCAGCACCATCACCAGCGGCAGCTCGTACGACAGCACGGCGACCATTTCACGCGAGATGCCGACGCCGGCATAGGGGCTGCCGGAGGCCGCGCCGCCGACGATGAGCGCCACGGCGGGAACGGTGAGCAGATACAGGATCACCACGACGTCCGCAATGCCGCCGAACGCGGAAAAACGGTAGATCGGGATGAAGAGCACCACCGTCACCAGCGCCAGCAGGCCCACGACGGGGGCCGCCAGAAACACCGCGCGGTTGGCCTCATGCGGGATGATGGTCTCCTTGCCCATCAGCTTCATGAAATCGTAGAAATTCTGCAGGATGGGCGGGCCGATGCGCTTCTGCATCCGGGCGACCAGCTTGCGGTCGATGCCGCTGAGCAGAAAGGCCGCAACGAGGCAGAACAAAAAGCCGGGGAAGATGAGGATGTAAAATAAAATCCACCAGTTTATCATGTCTGCTTCCCCTCCTTATAACAGTGCATACAGGTACAGGATGATGACCGCGCCGGCCCCGACGGCCCAGGCCGCGTAGTCGTTGACCACGCCGCTGTGCACGTTGCCCATCCACCTGAAGTAGTGACGGAAATTGTAGCGGAAGCCCCAGAACAGGTCGCTGCCGGCCACAGTCGAGCGTGTGACGCGCTCGCCGCCGAAGAAGACGGCGTACTTGTCGTCACAGCCGGTGTCGTCCTGGCATACCGCGCCGCGGCTGCCCTTGCCCAGCAGGGCTACCAGCGCGAAGGCCAGCAGCAGCACGGCAAAGAGAATCAGCCAGCTGACCGGGCTGTAGTACCCGGCAAAGGAGGCGTCCACGGGGATGCTCTGCGCAGGAACGGTCATGACGGACTCGGCGTAACCGGCGCCCATCATGGTGTTGATGTAGCCGGTGACGTTGGTGACGGCGTAGGTAGCCGGGGCGACCACATAGGTCAGCACAAGGCCCGGGGCCACGCCCGTCACCACGCACAGCACCGCCAGGATCCACATCGGGATGCGCATGGACAGCGGCACCTCGCGCACATGTGCCAGCTCCGGCCGCTCCTGGCCGAAGAAGACCGACTGGGCCACCTTGATGAAGGAGGCGAGCGTCATCACGCTGGTGACCAGCGCCACGACGGTGACGACGATATAGCCGAAGCCGCCGCCCTCGGCGGCCTTTTCAAACGTCGCCTGATAGATGATCCACTTGGAGACAAAGCCGTTGAACGGCGGCAGGCCCGAAATGGAGAAGGCGGCGATGAGGAAGATGGCGCAGGTCTGCGGCATCCGCTTGGACAGGCCGCCCATGCGGTCGAGGTCGGTGGTGCCGGCGGCATACCACACCGCGCCGGCGCACAGAAACAGCAGGCCCTTGAACAGCGTGTGGTTCATCGCATGATACAGGCCGCCGGCAATGCCCAGCGCCGTGCACAGGCCCAGCGCGGTGAGCACGTAGCCGATCTGCGAGATGCTGTGAAAGGCGAGCAGGCGCTTGAAGTCGTGCTGGCGCAGCGCCATGGTGACGCCGACGAACATCGACAGCGTGCCGAGCGTGACCAGCAGCGTCTGCAGCGCGGGCAGGCGCATGCTCTGCATGATGATGTAGCACAGGCGGATGACGCCGTACACGCCGGCCTTGTTGACCATGCCGGAGAACAGCATCGAAACGCTGGAGGGCGCGGCCATGTAGGCGTCGGCCGCCACAAAGTGGAACGGCACGGCGTAGGACTTGACGCCGAAGCCCGTCAGCAGCAGCGCGAAGGCGAACACCGTCGCGGGCGTGAGGTTGCCGGCCAGCAGGGCCGACAGCTGCGCCATGTTCAGCGTGTGGCACTGCGCGTACAGCAGGATGACGCCCGTCAGCACGAGGCTCGAGCCGATGCAGCCGACGATGAGATACTTGAAGGCCGCCTCGAGCGCGCCCTCGGAGCGCTTGCGGAAGGCCGTGAGGGCAACGCAGGCGAAGGTCATGATCTCAATCATGACGAACATCGTGAAGATATCGCCTGTCTGCACCAGCGACAGCACGCTGCCGCCCAGCATGAGGGCCAGGGTGCAGTAGTAGTCGCCGCAGTCGTCGCGCTCGATGTACCGCAGGGAATACAGGTTCGACAGCAGCACCGTCAGCGACACCAGCAGCGCGAAGAACAGACTCAGCCCGTCGACCTCAAAGCCAATGCCGATGGCGTAGCCCGCGCGGGGCGCCCAGTTGCCCATCCAGTAGGAGATGATCTGCCCGTCGAAGAACACGGGCTTGACCAGCAGGGCCATGAAAAAGCTCGACAGCAGCGAGGCCAGCATCAGCAGGATACGGCGCGCCGCCTTGCTGCGCCCGAAGATGGCGGTCAGGAATGCGCCGAGAAACAGCGTCATCACGGCCAGCACGGGGCAGTGGGGGATCAAACGTTCGAACATCATCCGCGCAGCCTCCTGATCTCCCCGGTATCCAGGGTGTGGTATTTCCTATGTAGCTGCACGACGATGGCCAGCGCCATGGCCGTGACGCACGCGCCGATGACGATGCTGGTGAGCGTGAGCGCCTGCGGCACGGGGTCGACAAAGTGCATGCCGGGCTGAATCTCGCCCTCGACAAACAGCGGCGCGGTGCCGCCGGCGCGGTAACCAATGCTGACGATCAGCAGGTTCACGCCGTAATCGAGGATACCCAGGCCTACGACCATTTTGACGAGGTTGCGCTGGAAGCACAGCACGTACAGGCCCAGCGTCATGAGCAGGATGGAGCTGATGTAGTTGGTGAGGATCATGTCTCGTCGTCCTCCTCTCCGTCGCCGTCCGGGGCCATCAGGCCCAGCAGGAGCAGCAGCAGGAAGGCCACGCCCGTCAGCACCTTGAAGCCGACCGTCCAGCTCATGAAGGTGATGGTGCCGGCGCTGATGAGCTCGCCGGGCGCGCCGTTGTCCCAGAAAATGTTGCGGCAGAAGTTTGCGCCGCACAGCAGGCCGATGAGGGCCAGCGCCACATACACGATGGCGCCGAAGGCCTCGCCGGAGTGGAGAAAATGCGGATGCATCGCGTCGTGCGCGGTGCGGTAGCCGTACCCCAGCGTCAGCAGCAGCGCCGAGGACGCCACGATCACGCCGCCCTGGAAGCCGCCGCCCGGGCTGATGGTGCCGAAGAGCACCACGGCCAGACCGAACACGATGGCAAACGGGAGCAGCTGTCCCGAGCCGCAGCGCACGATGATGCTGCGGGTCTTCATTTTATGCTTCATGGCCGGCGTCCTCCTCCTGCTTGGGCGTTTTTTTTCTGCGGTGGAGCACCACGAACGAGCCGGAAATGGCCGTCAGCAGAATGAAGCTCTCGCCGAGGGTATCGAAGCCGCGGTAGTCGAAGACGACGGCGGCCACGTTGTTGACCGCGCGCGTCTCGGCCAGGCCCGTGCCGGTGATGATCTCGGCCACGCCGTCGGCCCCGTCGGGGCGGTAGCTGTCCGGATCCTGCATGAGCGCGTAGACGTCCGGCGGCGCTTCGCCGGTGGTGGGGGTGAGGTCGCGCGCCAGACTCAATGCCGCGGCGCACCCGGCAAAGAGAAACACCAGCACGGCGGCAATGCGCAGAAATTGTTTCATTGCTTGCCCTCCTTGACTACATGCTTGAGTGCGATGAAGAACAGCGCCGTGCCGAGCACCGCGCCGACCGCGCCTTCGGCGATGGCAACGTCCGGCGCGTGCAGGATGAGAAACTCCAGCGCCACGAACGCGCCGCAGCCACCCAGAAACAGCACGGACGAAAACAGCTTTTTGGAAAATGCGGCCATCACCGCGCAGGCAAGGATGCCGACCTGCGTCAGCGTGTTGAGGATGAGCAGCCAGTTAATCATCGAATTCATCCCTCCCGTATTCGTCGCAGACCATCTCCCGCTCCGGACGTACGCCGGCGCGGTAGGCGCCCTTGCAGATGCTGTGGCCGGCGATGGGGCCGGTGGCCAGGAAGAACAGGCCGATTACCAGCGTTTTGACCAGCATGGCCCAGTTGCGCATGCCGATGGCGTGCAGCGCACAGCCGATCACCGCGCCCAGAATGCCCAGCGTGGTGATGTTCGTGGACGACTGCATCCGGCAGAAGGCGTCCGGCATGCGCAGCAGGCCCACGACGCCCGCCAGCGCAAAGAAGCAGCCCAGCGCGATGCACACATCGGCAATGATTCTCAAAATCGTCATCTCTCACAGCCTCCTGTCCAGATAGCGGCCGATGACCACCATGCTGATGAAGCCGGCGATGGCCGTGACCAGTGCGATGTCGAGGAAGATGCCGCGTCCCGTGTAGAACGAAAACAGCAGCAGCGCCACGCACGTGAGCGCGTCCACGCTGTCGCCGGCCACGGCGCGGTCGGCCAGCGTGGGGCCTTTGCCGAGGCGGATGCAGGCCAGCAGCGCCAGCGCCACATAAATACAGGCAAATATGAGCAGCTCTGTCATCGGAAGATCCTCCCCGCCCATTTTTCCAGCGTGCCCTTGATGGCCTCGCCCTTTTCCTCCGGCGCAGACTCGGCGTCGGCGTCGATGCAGTGGATGTAATACCAGGTTTTGCCCTCCTCGTCGTCGGCAATGTCCATGGTGATGGTGCCGGGCGTGAGGGTGATGGAGTTTGCCAGCAGGTTGAGCGCGCAGTCGTTCGTCAGCGCGGTGGGCACGCGCACGATGCCGGGATTGACCGGCAGCCGCGGCGAGAAGGCCCGACGCGCCACGTCCCAGTTGGCCTTGATCAGCTCGCCCGGGAAAATGACCAGGAAATACGCCAGCGCCGAGAAGAAGCAGCCGGGACGCAGCAGGCCGAACGGCCTGCCCTGCACGAAGAAGCGGGCCGAAAACAGCGCCGCAATCAGGCAGATGACTGCGCCGGCAATCAGCTTCTGCACGTCGAGCGACCAGGTGATCAGCAGCCAGAACACGGCGCACACGAGAAACGTGGCCGCCACGGCGGGAACGGTCGCCTTTTTCATGGTGAAACACCTCCAGATTGTTGCCTCAGTGCGCTCCGCAGCGCGGCATGGGCAGGAAATTCGACAGAATCTGCGCCTGCGGGCGCACGGATGGCCTCGCCGCTATTCCACGGCCAGGGATTCCACATAAAATTCGCGTCCGGCGGTGAGACGGATGTCCTCTCCGCCGCACCGGGGGCACAGCCAGCCCTTCGGCGGGCCGTCGTAGCCGCAGCCGGCGCAGTGCACGGCGGCCTCCACCGTCTCGATGGAGAGCGCCGCGCCCTCCGCGCAGCTGCCGGCGGCCGCCAGCGTGAAGCACTCGCGCAGACACTCCGGCAGCACGCCGGAGTGCGTGCCGGCCCGGATGCGGATCTCCAGCACGCGGGAGAAGCCGCGCGCCTTCGCTTCGTTTTCGATGACGACCATCAGGTTGTTTGCAAGCGTCAGCTCGTGCATCTTATCGGTCCAGACAGCTGAAGCACGGGTCGATGCTTGCAATGATGAGGCCGGCGTCCGCCACGGAGTTGCCGCGCAGCATGGTGGGAATGGTGGCGACGTTCTTGAAGGTCGGGACATGGATGCTGACGCGGTGGTTGGTCAGCTGGTTGTTGCCGACGACCTTGTGGATGACCTGGCCGCGCGGGGCCTCATGGCGGGAGACAAACTCGCCGGCGGCAATGCGCGGCAGCTTGTTGCCGAGGTGGATGGGGCCTTCCGGCAGGTTTTCCATGGCCTGCAGAAGGATCTTTGCGCTCTCATAGCACTCGAGCACGCGCACGACCACGCGGGCGAACACGTCGCCGGAGTCGACGACCGGCGCGTCGAAGTCAAACTCGTCGTAGCAGGAGTACGGCGCGTCCTTGCGCACGTCCACGTGCACGCCCGAGGCGCGTGCGTGCGGGCCGACCGCACCCATACGGATCGCGTCCTCCGTCGTGAGGATGCCGATGCCCTTGGTGCGCAGGGCGATGGTCTTGTCGGTGAGGGCGATTTCCTTGAGGCGGTCAAGCACCGGGACAAGGGTCTTGAGCTTTTCCGTAAAATCGTGACGCAGCTCGTCGCTGATGTCGCGGCGCGCGCCGCCGATGGTGACCATGGCGTAGTTGACGCGGTTGCCGGTGAGCGTCTCGAGCATATCCATGATGGTCTCGCGCACGTCCCACACGCGCATGAACATGCTGTCGTGCCCGATCAGGTGCAGGGCGATGCCCAGCCACAGGGTGTGCGAGTGCAGGCGCTCGAGCTCTGCGGTGATGACGCGCAGATACTGTCCGCGGCGCGGCACCTCGATTTTGTTGATGGCCTCGACGGCCATGGCGTAGGTGAAGGCGTGGCTGTGCGAGCAGATGCCGCACACGCGCTCGACCAGCACCAGCGTCTGGATGGCGTTGCGCTCGGTGGCCAGCTTTTCGATGCCGCGGTGGTTGTAGCCGACGAAGACGTCCGCGTCGCGGATGATCTCGCCGTCGGTGTACAGCCGGGTGTGCACCGGCTCCTCCAGCGCGGGATGGTACGGGCCGATGGGGATGATATAGCTCATGTGCGCGCCTCCTTTTCCTCGTCTGCCGCAGCTTCTGCAGGTGCGGCTTCGGCGGGCGCAGCCTCCGCAGCCTCCGCAGGCGCGGCCTTCGCGGCCGCGGCGGCGTCGCGCCGCTCAACCAGCTCGGACAGCGGCGTGACCAGGATCTGCCCCTTGCCCTGCGTTTCCAGCAGCTCCTCGGGCAAAAAGAGGCGGCGGGACATATCCAGTCCCTCGAAGCGCAGCCCCAGCAGCTCGTGCAGCTCCAGCTCCGGCCATTCGGCGGCGCTGTCGTAGATATGCGAGATGGTGGGCAGCGTGGTCTCGCCCAGCACGTAGTAGGACTCCACGCAGTTGCCGACGGCATAGTCCCACGAGACGTGCATCGTGCCGTCCGGTTCGGTGAAGGCGTGGATCATCACCAGCGCACGCCCGTCGCGGCGCATGCGCTCGGCGAGGGGGACGATCTCGTCCGGGGTGATTTGCGTCATTTTGTAGTCTTGCATAGTTCACCTCAACAGATGCGGGGCAGCTGCGCCCCGGATAGTTTTTGCAGGATGCGCCGCCCCCCGGCGGGGGTGGCAAGCGTTACGCGCGGCAGGGTCTCCTCCGCGGCATGGCCGATGACGGCCGCCTGCGCGCCCTGCGCCGTGCCGTGCAGCGCGTGCAGTGCCGCGTCCGCCTCATCTGCCGGGACGACGGCGAGAAAGCGCCCCTCGCACGCGCAGTAGAGCGGGTCAAGGCCCATCATTTCGCAGGCGGCGCGGGTGGCCTCGCGGACGGGTACGGCCGGCTCCTCCAGCGCGAAGGACAGGCCGGACTGGTCCGACAGCTCGCACACCGTCGTGGCCACGCCGCCGCGCGTCGGGTCGCGCAGCATGCGCACGGAAACGCCGGAATCGAACAGCGCCTCCACCGCCCCGCGTACGCACGCGCAGTCGGACACGAGCGCCTCGCCCGCGATGCCGGCGCGCGCGGCCATGACGGCCGCGCCGTGGTCTCCGGCCGGGCCGGAGAGGATCAGCGCGTCGCCCGGCCGGATCGCGTCCGGGCCGAGACCGGGGTGACGCAGCAGGCCGACGCCTGCGGTGTTGAGATAGATCCCGTCGCCGCGGCCACGCTCGACCACCTTGGTGTCGCCGGTGACGACGCAGACGCCGGCCTCATTTGCCGCCGCAGCGAGCGAGGCAATGATCTGCCGCAGCTCGGCAAAGGGCAGCCCCTCCTCGAGGATCAGGCCCAGCGTGAGATACAGCGGCTGCCCGCCGCACATGCACACGTCGTTGACGGTGCCGCAGACGGCGAGCTTCCCCACGTCGCCGCCGGGGAAGAAGCGCGGGGAGACCACGAAGCTGTCCGTCGAGAGCACGAGCGTGCCGCCGCCGGGCACGGTCGCGCCGTCTCCCAGCGCGCGCAGGGCGGGATTGTCCAGCGCCGGGAGCAGCAGCTCCTCGATCAGCCGGGACGTCTTTTTTCCGCCGCTGCCATAGTCCAGGGTCACGCAGTCGTTGTTCGTTGATCTCCCTCCTTCCGGCCGGCCGCGGGCTGCGGCTGCCGGGTGCAGATTTATATAATGAAATAATTATATACCGTACCGGTAAAAGGCTGCGCACGCGCCCTCGGAGGACACCATGCACGGCCCGGCCGGATCGTCCGGCGTACACGCCGTGCCGAACAGCGGGCACTGCCGCGGGCTGAGCCGGCCGGCCATCACGCCGCCGCAGCGGCAGGCTGTGGGCGGCTCTGCGCCCGGCTGCAGGCCGAAGCGGGCCTGCGCGTCGAAGGCGGCGTAGGCCGGGCGCAGGGCAAGGCCGCTCCCGGCGATCTCGCCCAGGCCGCGCCAGCAGCTGCCGGCGGGGGTGAACACGCGGTCGATCGCGGCGCGGGCCAGCGCATTGCCGCCGGGGGACACGCCGCGGGGGTAGGCGTTTTCCAGCGCGGGCTTGCCGTCGGCGATCAGCCGGAGCAGCCGCACGAGCGCACCGGCGATCTCCTCGGGGGAGAAGCCCGCGATCACGCCGGGCACGCCGTATTCCTCCGGCAGAAACCGGAAGCCGTCCTCGCCCAATATGGTGGCCACATGGCCGGGACAGAGAAAGCCCTGCACGTCGAAGCCGTCGAGCGCCAGAAGCGCCCGCAGCGCCGGCTCCACGCGCTTGAGCATGGAAAGCACGGAAAAGTTCGGCAGCGCCAGGCGCGCCGCCTCGAGCACGGCGGCGGCGGTGCCGGGCGCGGTGGTCTCAAACCCGACGCCCAGCAACACCACCTGCCGCTGCGGCAGGCGCTGCGCCAGCGCCACGGCGTCCATCGCCGAATAGACCACCTCCACCTGCGCGCCCATCGCGCGCCGGGCGGCCAGACTGTCGCCCCTTCGGCTGCCGGGCACGCGCACCATGTCGCCGTAGGTGGCGACGGTGACGCCCGGAAGGGAGGCCAGCTCCAGCGCCGCGTCGATGACCGACGCCGGCGTCACGCACACCGGGCAGCCCGGGCCGGACAGCAGCGTCACCCCCTCGGGCAGCAGCTGCCGCAGCCCTGCGCGCGCGATGGACATCGTGTGCGTGCCGCACACCTCCATGATCCGCGCCCGCATCGGCGGCAGGCCGCGCAGGGCGGCAAAGACGTCACCGCAGGGCATCGCGCACCTCCTGCCAGGCCGCGCGGCTCTGTTCGGCCTCGACCGGGTCGAGCCGCTCGATGGCGAAGCCTGCGTGCACGATGACGTATTCGCCCGGCTGCGGGTCGCGGATGAAGTCCACCCGGACGGCGCGGCGGACGCCGCCGGCCTCGCCCACGGCATTGCTGCCGTCGACGGAAACCAGCTTCAGCGGAATGGCAAGGCACATGTCAGATCACTCCCGAATGGATCGCGGCCATCGCCTGACCGAGGCAAAGCCCCTCGTCGTTGGCGGAGACGCGCCGGTGGATGAATACCCGGAAGCCCTCGGCGCGCAGGCGCGCCGGCAGCCGGGCGGAAAGAAAGCGGTTTTGAAACACGCCGCCGGAAAGCACCACGCGCTCCAGCCCGTTTTTCTCGCGGGCCGCGCGGCACATCGCCGCGCCCAGCTCGACCAGCGTGTTCTGAAAGCGGGCGGCCAGCAGGGGCGCCGGAACGCCCGCGCGCCGCGCCTCGGCGGCCAGACGCACCATCTCGCGCCAGTCGGCGACGAGCAGGCCGTTTTCATCCGGCTCGATGGGGATCGGGAAGCTGCCGGCTGCATCCGCGTCCGCGCCGGCCGCCGCGGTCTCCAGCAGCATGGCGCCCTGCCCCTCAAAGGTGGCGTTGTTGAGCAGGCCGAGGATGGCGCACATGCCGTCGAACAGGCGGCCCATGCCATGGCTCGTGGCTGTGCCGCCGTCCGTGCGCAGCAGCAGCTGCGCGGTGACGGTGTCCTCCATGCGGAAAAAGCGGTTGGCGTCCGGCACGCCCGCCTCCAGCAGCAGCGCCAGCCCCACGCGCCAGATGCCGCGGATGGCAGCTTCGCCGCCGATGAGCGGGATAGGGCGCAGCGTGCCGGTGCGCTCGGCGCGGTCGTAGCTGCCGCACAGCAGCTCGCCGCCCCAGACGGTCTCGCCGTCGTCGCCGAGGCCCGTACCGTCCCAGATCAGGCCGGTCACGTCGCCGTCAAGCGCGTTGTCGGCCATGCAGGCGGCCAGGTGTGCGTGGTGGTGCTGGATGCGGAGGATGGGGATGTCGTAGCGCGAGCTGATGCGCTCGGCCGTATAGGTGGAAAGATAATCCGGATGCAGGTCGCACGCCACGGCGATCGGCTGCAGGCCGAACAGCGTCTTGAAGTGCGCCAGCTGCTCCTGATAGAAATCAAAGGTCTCGGCGGTTTTCAGGTCGCCGATGTGGCCGCTGAGGAAGGCCGCGCCCGCCCGCGTGAAGCAGAAGGACGCCTTCTGCTCGGCCCCGCAGGCCAGTACGGGGAAGCGGCAGTTTTTCAGCGGTACAGGCGCGGGCGTCCACCCGCGCGAGCGGCGCAGAAAGCGCGCCTCGCCGTCCTGTACGCGGACGAGCGAATCGTCGCAGCGGGAGACGATGTCCCGGTCGTGCAGCAGAAAGCCGTCGGCGATGCCGGAGAGCGCCCGCAGGGCCGCTTCGTTCTCGCAGAGGATCGGCAGATGCGTGCGATTGGCGCTGGTCATCACCAGCGCGTCCACGCCGTCGGGAAACAGCAGCGTGTGCAGCGGCGTGTACGGCAGCATCACGCCCAGCTCGCGTGTGAAGCTCAGTCCGTCCGGCTGCGCGTCTCTTCGCTCCAGCAGTACGATGGGCCGCCGCGGGGAGCTGAGCACGGCCTCCTCCTCCGGGCTGACGAGACACCGGGCGCGCACCGCGACCATGTCGCGGCACATCACGGCCAGCGGCCTTGCGTCGCGCCCCTTGCGGCGGCGCAGCGTTTCGACCAGGGGCATGTCGTCGGCCCGGCAGGCCAGATGGATGCCGCCCAGCCCCTTCACGGCGAGGATTTTCCCCTCCGCCAGCCAGCGCCGCGCCGTTTCCAGCGCGTCGCCCGGCGTTTCGTGCCCGTCGGCGTCGTACAGCGTCAGCCGCGGGCCGCAGACGGGGCAGCAGTTGGGCTGCGCGTGATAGCGGCGGCTGGAGAGGTCCTCATATTCCCTTGCGCAGGCCGGGCACATCGGAAAGCGCGCCATGGACGTGCGCGCCCGGTCGTATGGCACGTCCCGCACCACGGTGAAGCGCGGGCCGCAGCTGGTGCAGTTGATGAACGGGTAACGATAGCGGCGGTCGTTCGGGTCGTTCAGCTCGCGCAGGCAGTCCGGACACACGCCGAGATCGGGCGAGATGAGCGTTTCGGCCCGGGAACCCTTTTCCCGGCTGGCCGCGATGTGAAAGCCCCCGCCGCGCACGGGGCGGTCGCTTTTGCGCACGCTGACGGCCTCGATGACGGCCGGGGCCGGCGCCTCGCCGCGCATGGCGGCCAGGAACTGCCCGAGCGTCTGCTCGTCGGCCTCCAGCAGCAGCTCTGCGCCTGCGGCGGTGTTGCGCACCTGGCCGCTCAGGCCGAAGCGCTGCGCCAGCCGGTGCAGGAACGGGCGGAAGCCGACGCCCTGAACCAGCCCGTGAATTTGAACGATCCAGCAGAACATATGTGCGGGTTCCTCCCTTCCGAAGCGGCGGCCGGATCCGGCCGGCAAATTTATAATACTCTATTTTAGAATGTAGCACATTCGCCCAGAAAACAAAAGAGTTTTCGGTGCAACATGTTGATAAAAATTTTACAATTTCCGCGATGCAATTGTTACGTTTTTAACATCCCGTGAAAATCGACAGAAAATCCATGCACATTTTTCACGAAACTCCCGGCATTTTCGGGCGTTTGCTTTGGAGCTGAACGTTTCAAACGTCCTGACCATTCCGTGCTTTTTTGCGGTCCGATGCGATATGACAGGTTGTCATTGACAACGTGCGTCGCAGCCTGTAAAATAAATGCGCTCTTTGCTGAAGAAGCGGGAGGTGCAGGGGGAGGACAGCCTATGAGAAAAATGACCACGGAAGAAAAACGCACCTATATGCTCGACACGCCCGTGCCGCGTCTGGTGACACGCATGGCGCTGCCGACCATTGCCAGCATGCTTGTCACCTCAATTTATAACCTGGCCGACACCTATTTTGTCAGCAGTCTCGGCACGAACGCCACAGGCGCGGTCGGCGTCAACGCCGCCATCGACAACATCATCATGATGATGGGCGGCTTTGTGGCCGTCGGCGCGGGCAGCTACATCTCGCGCCTGCTGGGCGCGCGGCGGGACGAGGAGGCAAACCGCGTGCTGTCCACCAGCTTTTTCACGGCGCTGGCCTTCGGCGTGATCGTTATGGTGCTGGGGCTGATCTTCATGGAGCCGATGCTGCGCCTGTTCGGCGCGACGGACGCCGTTTTGCCCTACAGCCGCCAGTATGCCAATTATGTGCTGTATGCCGCGCCTTTTATGACGGCAAGTTTTGTTTTGAACCAGTGTCTGCGCGGCGAGGGCAGCGCCATCTTCTCCATGATCGGCATGGTGACCGGCGCGATCATCAACATCGGGCTGGACCCGCTGTTTATCTTTACCTTCGGCTGGGGCATTGCCGGCGCGTCCGCCGCCACGGCCATCAGCAAGACGATATCCTTCTTTATTCTGATGTATCCCTATCTGCGGCGTCACACGATGCTGCACATCGGCATCCGCCGCGTGCGCTTTGTCCGGCGCGACATGGCCGAGGTGGCCGGTATGGGCAGCCCGAGCCTGCTGCGCAATGCGATGGCGACCATTGCGGCCATCGTGCTCAACAACATGGCCGCGGCCTACGGCGAGTCCGCGCTGGCGGCCGTATCGGTGGCCAACCGCATCACGATGTTTCTCACCTTTGCCTGCCTCGGCTTCGGCATGGGCTACCAGCCGGTCGTCGGCTTTTCGTGGGGCGCGCGCTGCTATCACCGCATTGAAAAGGCACACCATTTTGCCGTGGCCGCCTCGGTCATCGGCATTGCGGTGCCGAGCCTGCTGATTTTTATTTTCGCCCGCCCGGTGATGTTCCTGTTTACGGCGGACGATCTGAAGATGGTGGAATACGGTGCGTTCTCCCTGCGTTTTCAGTGCGCGGCCATGCCGCTGCACGCCTGGTGCATCATGGTGAACATGCTTTGCGCCGGCATCGGACGGGCGCGCGGCGCGGCGATCCTGGGCCTGTCGCGGCAGGGGATCTGCTTCTTCCCGATCCTGCCGCTGTGCGCCGCCCTCTTCGGCGTGTGGGGCATTTGTGCGGTGCAGGGCGTGGCGGACATGCTGTGCCTGGCGCTGGCCATCCCCATCGGCACAAGGATCCGCCGCGAGGTGCGCAGCCTCGAGCTGGGGCAGGCCGACGGTACCGTCGAGCCGCCCATGGACTTCGGGCACAGCGTGCGGGCGTAAGAGCTGCCGCCCCCTCGCACGCCTTCGCGCCTTCCGCAGCCTTCCCACAAAATCGGGTTTTAAACAGACCAAAGCGAACCCCCGCTTCGCTGGACCGAAGCGGGGGTTCGCTTTTTGTTAAGAAGGGGACCCGGCCGGGGAGAAGCCGGCCGGGAGGAGAGAGAAGACGTCCGTTTACGGCCTGTGAAGAAGCAGACCGGCGGGGGACGAAACCGTTGAAAGAGAAGAGAGAAGAAAGAGAGTTATTTGGAGGTGTAACCCTGTTTGCAGCTTTATTATAGCAGGGCTGTGCATGGAAATCCTGACCAAGCAATTAACATAATGTAAACAAATTTTTAATAGCTGTGGGGAAATCCATGAATCTGTGCAAAAAGCATGAACAAATTGAAGACGCGGTACGGGCGGCAAATCCTGCCGAAGCTGCGGGGGAAAACCATTGCTCCGGCATGCCTTCTGGCGTGCCGGAGCATCTGGTTTCAGCTGAGGTTGACGTAGCGCTGCAGAATGGCTGCCGCCTGTGCGCGGCTGCACGTCGCCTGCGGAGCCAGCTGCGTGTCGCTCATGCCGCCGATCAGCTGCTGGGAAACGGCCCAGCACATGGCATCCGCCGCCCAGTCTGAGACGGAGCCGGCGTCGGCAAAGCCCTGCAGGACGCTGCGGTCTGCGGCCTCGCCGCTGTCGGAGGCGCAGAAGCGGTAGAGCAGGGCGGCCATCTGCTCGCGCGTGAGCGGTGCGCCCACGCCGAAGCTGCCGTCTCCGCTGCCGTTGGAGATGCCGTTTTCCGCAGCCCAGGCCACGGCGTCGGCGTACCACGCGCCGGCGGCCACGTCGGTGAAGCTTGCCGGCTGCGCGGGCGCCGGCTCGCCGGCCATGCGGTAGAGCACGGTGACGAACATCTCGCGCGTCACCGCACCGGACGGCTGGAACTGCGTGTCGCTTACGCCGCGGAACAGCCCGCGCGAGACGGCGAAGCTGACGCTGTCGTAATACCAGCTGCCCTCGGTCACGTCGTCAAACGAGCAGGCGGAGAACACATACTGCGTGCGTTCGCCGGAGGCGGCGCGCGTGCCGGTCTGGTTGGCGAAGGGGCCGGTCATGCTGCCGGCGGGGAGATAGCGGAAGACCGCGTCCCGGTCGATGCAGTAGACACGGGAGGCTTCGTTTTCCGTGTCAGGGTCAGAGACCACGGTGTATTCCTGCGCGTCGTCCGGATGGATGAGGGCGAAGGTTTCGCTCCAGTCGTCCGGCTTTTCCCCGTAACGCACCGTCAGCGTACCGAGCGGGCGGGACTGCCCGTCCGCACCGGAGACGGCGGCGGAGCAGGACGTGATCTGCAGCGTGGCCGCGTCCACCGTCCACACACGCGTGAGCGTGCTGCCGCTGCCGGCGCGTGCGGCCCAGACTGTGCCGTCGGCAGGGGTGCTGCAGGTGGTGACGGTGAGCGCGCCGTCCCGCTGCGAAACGGAGACAATTTTTTCGCCCTCGATGGCGTCGGTAATCAGAGCGGCGCTCTCTTTGGCAAATCGGTCATGGAAGGCGGCGGAATCGGCATAGACCGACACGGTCCATTTGCCGCCGTCTTCCGTGTAGGCGCGGCCGTTGCGCAGCAGCGTGCGCGCGTCATCCGTGCCGCGGCAGATGGTGACGAACTGCTCGTCCTTTGCCGCCCAGCCGGAGGCGTCCTCGCCGCCGAGGGCGCCGCTGACGGTGACCAAGCCCATACGCGAGGCGAGGGCGGAGGCGCTGTTGCGGCTGCACAGCGTGCTCCAGTCGAAGAGGAAGAACGAGCCGGTGGCCGTGCCGCTGCAGCGGCTTCCGGCGGCGGCTGCGGTGACGTAGGCCGTGCCGGCGGCGGTGTTGGAGCTGTAGGTCAGCGTGTAGTCGCGGCCCTCCTCGAGCGTCTGCACGCCTGTGATGGCGCGCAGGGAGTCGGCCACGACGAAGCCACGCACGGTCTCACCGTCGGCCGGCGCCTCCACGGCGCACCACAGCCGGCCGCTGCCGTCGCGCACAGCGGCAAGAATCGACACCTGCGTGCCGTACGGCAGCTGGGCCGCGGCGGCGTATTGCGTGCTTGGCCATAGGCGCAGGTTGAGCGGCTCGCCCGTGGTGACGGCCTGACCGCCGGCCAGCGCCGAAACGGTGCAGACGGTTACGTTGGTTGTTGCGGCGCTTCCGGTGAAGCGCTGGGGCGCGGCGTCGGCGATCACGATGGAATTGTCCTGCGTCTGACCCTGCGTCACGGTGACGCGGCAGACGGCGGACACGCCGCTGCCCGTCCCGGCGATGATCTCCACGCTGCCGGGACGCACGCCGGTGACGGTACCGCAGGCGGGGTCAACGTAGGCCACCGTCGGGTCGGACGAGCGCCAGCGCACACGGTCGGCTGCGTTCGACGGGGAGAAGGCGGCGGCCAGATGCGCGCTTTCTCCGGCGGTCAGCGACAGCGTTTTGTCCGAGAGGTACACCGCGGAAATGAGCGGCGTGTCCGCGGTTGCCGGAACATAACGGAAGTTGACGTCCACGCGGCCCTCGATGCCGGGTACGCTGCCGGAATCGGACACCTGCCAGATGTCATACCAGCCGCGGTAGGTGGTCTCGTCCGTCCAGTGTGCGTGCCAGACGGTGTAGCCGGCCTCGTGCACGGCGTCGCCGTCAAGCGGATAGGTGACAAAGCCGGTGTAAACGCCGGCCTGCAGGCCGGCGTCCGCGACGGCGCCGCAGAAAGCCAGGGCGATTTCCGCAGCCTGGCTGCGGCTGAGGTCGGCTTCGTGCGCGCGCCCGCTGCCGGATACGTATTCCATATCCAGCATCACCGGCAGCGACAGCTGTCCGGCCCGGTCTCCCAGGCGGTCCAGGACGTACTGCGCCTCCTCCCTGGCCTCGGCTTCGGTCGTGGCCTGTGAGAAAAAGTAGACGCCGACGGGGATGCCGTTCTTTACCGCGCCGGCGAGGTTGGCGTCAAAATATGTATCGTCGTAAAACGCGCCGGAGCCGGAATAGCGGCCGCCGATGCGTACAAAGGCAAACTGCACGTCCGCGTCGGCAACGCGTGCCCAGTCGATCTGCCCCTGATACTGTGAAACGTCGATGCCCATCTCCACGCGGTCGGCGTCGTGCCGCTGATCGTGCAGATAGCGATCCGGATGGATGCCAAGCTCCGCGGCCTGCGCCGTCGCGGGAAGCCCCAGCAGCAGCGCAGCGCACAGTACGGCGCACAGGAATTTTTTCATAATGCGCATCCTTTCTCTGTGATTGCGGGGCGGTTCTTCGCCCCATGCCGCCAGTATACCAGAAGCGTCTGTCCGGAAATAGCGGAAAATGTAAACAATTTGTGCGCCCGGCCTTTCGCGGCCCGGGGCGTTGACAGCGGACGGCGGGCGTATTACAATGCTGTTGCCGGCGGAGCATTGCCGGGATGTATCGGAAAGGAGCGCAGCCGTGAAAAAATACTGGAAGCAGATCAACTGGCCGCAGACTCTGTCCTACATCGTGGCCGCGGCGGCGGTCGTGCTGATTTATCTGGTGCTGTCCCACCTGCGCCTGCTCGGCGGGGCGATCGGACGCATTTTTTATTATTTACGCACCTTCATCTGGGCGCTGGTCATCGCCTATGTGCTCAGTCCGCTGGTGGCGCGCATCGACCAGTCGGTGTTCGGCTTTATGAAGCAGCGCAAGGCCTCCAACGCGCTGAGCGTTGCGCTGACCTATCTGATCTGCATCGCGGCCGTCGCGCTGCTGGCGTGGATCGTGGTGCCGCAGCTGGCCGAGAGCATCACCAGCCTCGTTTCCAATCTCAATTCGTATCTGCAAAAGCTGGAGGCGGCGGTGCTGGAGCTGGCGGGCCTGCTGCATCTGGACGGGCTGGATGTGGAAAACCTGTTTGCCGTCTCGGAAAAGCTGCTCGACCAGGCCGGGGAATGGCTCACCGGCAACCTCACCGCCGTGGCCACCACGTTCTATTCGGTGGGCAGCTCCATTGTCAGCTTCATTCTGGCGCTGATTTTATCGGTGTATCTGCTGCTGGACTGGAAGCGCTTCAACTACAGCCTGCGCCGTTTTATCCGCGCGGTCAGCGGCGAGCACACGCACGCGGTGCTCTCGCGCTTTGCCCAGCGCAGCGATGAGATTCTCAAGGCGTTCGTGCGCAGCAACTTTCTCGACTCGGTCATCGTCGGCATCATCACGTTTCTGGTGATGCAGGTGCTCCGCCAGCCGTACGCCATCCTGATCTCCGTGCTGATGGGCGTGATGAACATCATTCCCACCTTCGGCTACTGGATCGGCTATGTGCCGTCGGTCATCATCCTGTTTCTGGTCAATCCCTGGTATTTCATCTGGTTTACGCTGCAGACCATCATCATCCACATGATCGACGGCAACGTCATCAAGCCCAAGCTCTTCGGCGATGCGGTGGGGCTGTCGGGGCTGTGGGTGCTGGCGTCCATCATCGTCGGCGGCCGTCTCGGCGGCATTCTCGGCATGCTGCTGTCGGTGCCGGTGACAGCCATCGTGGCCTTTATGCTGGAGGATATCATCACCGCTTGCCAGCGTGCCAAAAACATTGACGAGCCGCCCATGCCGGACGAGACGCGCGAGCGCCGCATGGCCAGGCGCGCCGAGCAGCTTGCCGAGCAGGCCCGCCGCATGCGGGAAAAGAGCCGCCGCTTTGCGCGGCACGCCGTCGTACGGCACGAGGAGAAGCACGGCGCGGCGCCGTCTGACGGGAACGATCCTGCAGAGCATCACGACAGGGAGGACAGGCCCCATGATTCGAGCGGCACAGGCGCGTGAGGTCGACGCGGTTGACCGCGGCTATACCGAGCTGCTGCTGTACCAGCAGCAATACGGCGACACCTGCAGCTGGACGCTGGGCGAATACCCCACGCGCGAGACTGCGCTGGAGGCGCAGCGGCAGGGCGCGCTGTTTGTGCTGGAGGAGGACGGCGAGATCTGCGCCAGCATGATCCTTGACCGCGAGCAGGACGAGCCGTTCTGCGAGATCGCCTGGCAATATCCCGCGGCTGCCGGGCAGGCCATGGTGCTGCACACGCTGTGCGTGCCGCCGTCCCGCGCGGGCAGCGGCCGCGGTACACGGATGGTTCGCTGGGCGGTGCAGTATGCGCATGAGCACGGCTGCACGGCGCTGCGTCTGAACACGTGGACAAAAAATACGCCGGCCATCGCGCTGTATGAAAAGCTGGGCTTTCGCCGCGCAGGCGAGGCCGAGCTGCGCATTCCGGAGCCGGACGGCACGCTCTGGCGTCTGCCGCTGGTGTTTTTTGAGTTGGAGACAAGCCGTACGGCGGGCGCATAATCCGCGCGGCGGCTGCAAAAGCTTTTCGTGTCGCCATCGAGTGGGCCGGGCAGACGGCGTCCCGGCCGGGAAAAGGAGAATTAAAATGGAAAAGAAACGGCTTTACCGCATTGAAAACGGCAAAATGCTCGCTGGCGTTTGCGGCGGCATCGCAGAGTATTTCAACGTCGACCCCACGCTGATCCGGCTGCTGTGGGTGCTGCTGTCTCTCTTTGTGGGCTGCGGCATCATTGCCTACATCCTCTGCGCCATCATCATTCCGCGCAAGCCGGTGTGAGCCGGAACGTTTGAAAAGCAAACGCCGCGGCAGACTTTCGTCTGCCGCGGCGTTTGCACGTTTTGCAATGGCGTTTCGGATGTTCTCACAGTCGGCATTTCGTTCCCCGCCCATGCCGGGCAGGGGCGGGCTGGTGTGCCGTCGTTGCGCGGGAGCGTGCAGGCCCGCGCGGCCCCGTCATACCACATCCTGCGCCGGGAGGAAAGCGCTTTGTGCCGGAGCGCTCATCCGGCGGCCTGCGCGGCGCGCCGCGCGCGCCGCCGGATGCAGACGAAGGCGATCACACAGATGACCACCGAGCACAGCGAGCCGGCCGCCGTTGCCAGACCCATCGGCAGCAGCGTTGACGGGAAGCGCACGGACGTCAGATACACGCCCGGGATGCGCACCAGCACGATGGCACAGATGTTGTGCAGAAACGACAGCTCCGAGCGTCCGCATGCACAGAAATAGCCGCTGAAGCTGAAGTGAATGCCGGCGAACAGGCAGTCCCACACATACCCGCGCAGATACTGTGTGCCCGCTGTGATCACTGCCGCGTCCGTCGTGAACAGCCCCACGACCGGCCCGCCGATGCGCTGGATGAGCAGCGAAATCGCCAGTCCGAAGCCCACGGCGATCAGCACGGCATAGCGCAGCGTCTGTATGGCGCGCGCCTGCTTGCCCGCACCGATGCACTGCGCGCCCAGCGCCGACACCGTTGAGAGCATCGACGACGGGACGAGGAACAGAAAGCAGATGATCTTTTCCACGATGCCGACGGCGGCTGCGTCCGTCAGGCCGCGGCGGTTGGCGATGACCGTGATGACGATGAAGGCGATCTGGATCAGTCCGTCCTGCAGCGCGATGGGCACGCCGATGCGCAGCAGCTGACCCATCACCGCGCGCCGGGGGCGGAAATCGTGTCGCCGGGGGGTAACGCCAAGCCTTCTGCGGCGCACGACAAGCAGGGAAAGCACCACGCTGAAGGCCTGCGACAGCGTTGTGCCCAGCGCTGCGCCGGTCGGACCGAGGTGCATTGCGCCCATGAACAGATAGTCCAGCACGATGTTGGCCGCGCAGGCGGCTGCAATGAAATACATGGGGCTTTTGGAGTCGCCCAGGCCGCGGAAGATGGAGCAGATGATGTTGTAGGCCGTGATGAACGGGATGCCGATGAAGCACACGGTCAGGTAGGCCGCCGTGCCGGAAACGGCCTGCGCCGGCGTGGACATAACGGCCACAATGGGGTGCACCAGCGCCAGCAGCACGGCCGTCAGTACCACGGACAGCGCCATGAACAGCGTGACGGTGTTGCCGATGGCGGCAGAGGCCTTTTCGGTGCTGCCGGCGCCGACGGCCTGTCCGATGCTGACGGTGGAGCCCATGGCCAGCCCGACGAGCATCACGGTGAGCATGTGCATCACCTGCGAGCCGACGGACACGGCCGTCGTGCTGGCCACGCCCTCAAACTGGCCGATGATGAACAGATCCGCCATGCCGTAGAGGGTCTGCAGGAAATAGGAAAGCAGATAGGGCAGGCAGAAGCGCAGGATGCTTTTGAACACGCTGCCGCGTGTGAGATCGGTTTCCATGGGCGTCGTCTCCTTTTCCCGGTTTGTGGAAAGGATAAACCCTGCAGCTGTTGTAGAGTCAAGCGCTTTTTCATGCGTCACGGGAAAAAGCATGCAGGCGGAAGCGTTTGGAAGCTTCCGCCTGCACACAGCGCAGCGGGTCAGTCGTCGTCGCGATCGTCGTCGCGATCGTCATCGCGGTCATCGTCGCGATCGTCGTCGCGGTCATCGTCGCGGTCATCGTCGCAATCGTCATCGCGGTCGTCATCGCGGTCGTCATCGCGGTCGTCATCGTGGTCATCGTCGCGATCGTCATCGCGATCGTCATCGCAGTCATCGTCGCGGTCCTCGACATCCGTCTTGTCGCTGTACGGCGCAGCGGCAGAGCGGAACGGCTCGGACTCCCAGTCGAGGACGTCGCCGGTCAGGCCATCGACGGTGTATTCATATTCGGCGTCGGGGGTGTAAAAGTCCAGCTCGTATTCGAGGCGGCCGTCGTCATATTCGCGCTCGGTCTGGGTGAAGACGGCGTCGGAGGCGGAGACGCCGGCGTGCCGGAGCGCGGCCTTCTTTGCCGCGGCCAGGCCGATGTCTTCCGTCTGCGTGTCGCTTGCCTGCTGCAGAATATCCTTCTGCCCGCTGAGCACCTTGCCGGTGTATGCGTCGACGGTGTATTCAAATTTGCCGAGCGTGGGATGCCGCAGCGTCACCTCGTAGTGCGCGGGGGTGTCGTCCAGCTCGGATTCCGCTTCCGCGGTGACGGAGGGGACCTCCAGCGTGCCGGCATATGCCTCGGCCTCCCGAATCGCGGCCTTCTTTCCGACCGGCATGCCGGGCGCGCCGGCTTCTGCCAGTTCTGTCAGTTCCTCCACGGACAGCGCCGCCAGCTCGTCGAACCGCAGGCTGTCGTTGTGTGACAGCACCTGCCGGATCAGCGCGGCCTTCCCGGTCGAGATGTTGTTTTCCCGGGCCTGGGCAGCCAGCTCGGCGTCCTCGGGAAGCGTCTGGCCGAGCACGGCGGCCGCGGAGGAGACGTTCTGCAGAAGGGCGTCCACGGCGTCGGTCAGCTCCTGCTCAAGCCGGGCGGCGCGGCGCTCGTCCTTGTCCTCCACGGAGATCAGGATGGCGGAGGAGGCGCTGCTCAGGTAGCCGTGACGAACCAGCCCGCCGACGACGGCATTCACCGCCACCTCCAGCTTGACGCCCTTCAGGTCGGCGCCGCCGTCCATATCGGCCAGGATCTCGCGGGCCTCGTCATTGAGGGCTGTGCAGGAGAGAACCGTTTCGCTGCGGCTTACGCGCAGCTCCATGCTGGGATTGACGTCGAGGGAAACCACGGAAGCGACTGCATAGGCGCGCTGGAGAAAAACACCGCCGCCTCCGAGCAGGACAAGCGCCAGACAGGCGGCGATCAGGGCGCGCCAGGGCTGTCGGCTGTGCTGTTTTGTTGTCATGGCAATTACCGTTCCTTTCCCTGCCTCACAGCGGGAGAGGACCCCTTCCACATCGTCGGGCGCTGTTTTGGCCAGCGCCTGTGCCAGACGGCGTTCGATCTCCGGATTGGTCATCGGGCGTCATCTCCTTTCAGGCAGACTCTCAGTTTTTTCAATGCTCTGTGATATCTTGACAGGACGGTGGACAGCGGCGCTTCCAGCAGCGCGGCGATCTCCCGGTGTTTCAGGCCGGTGACGGCATGCAGCAGAACGATCTGTCGCTCCCCATCTTCCAGCGAGGCCAGCGCCTGCTGCAGCAGCGCCCGGTCTTCCGGACTCAGTCCGCTGCAGTCGGCGGGGAGCGCCTCCCACTGCGCATCCTCCAGCGTCGTCTGCCGACCCTCGCGGCGCAGCTTCATCCGCGCTTCATTCCGGCAGACGGTCAGCAGCCAGCCCATGGGCGAACCGGATGCACGGTACTGTGCGGCGCGCTCCCAGACGCGGACAAAGGTGTCCTGCGTCACATCCTGCGCGTCGTGCGCGTTTTTGAGAACGGACAGCGCAAGGCAGTACACCGCCGTTCGGGTACGGTGATACAGCTGTGCCAGCGCGTCCCGGTCTCCGGCGGCCACTCCCGACAGCAGCCGCTCCAGCTCCCGTTTCTCCTCCGCGCTGCCCCGTTGTTCCGTTGTCGGTATCGTTAAGAGGGTCAGCATGCTTCATGATCTCCTGTCGTTTCTGTAATGCCCGGGAAGGCTGTTTTATCGCAGTCTGCAGGAAAAAATTTCAGGAGGCCGGCTGCACCGGCCTCTCCGCCATCATAAACGCGCCGGGGGAAAAAGGCAACGGCCTTTTTGGCATAGTCGCTGCGGCGTCTGCCGCCGGATAGAAAAATCCCCGGAAACCACGGCTTCCGGGGATTTGCAATCCAGAGAGGGGAATCAGCGCTTGGAGAACTGCGGTGCGCGGCGGGCGGCCTTGAGGCCGTACTTCTTGCGCTCCTTCATGCGCGGGTCGCGGGTGAGCAGACCGGCGGCCTTGAGGGGGGCGCGGAAGCTGTCGTCGACCTGCAGCAGGGCGCGGGCGATGCCGTGGCGGATGGCGCCGGCCTGGCCGGTGACGCCGCCGCCGGTGACGGTGGCCTTGATATCGACCTTGCCGCTGGTGCCGGTGGTGACCAG
>JALEMS010000068.1 GCA_022768185.1 Clostridiales bacterium
CGAAGGGGACACACCGCCGATTGGCATTGTCCTCTGCGCCGATAAAAGTGATGCTGTTGTAAAGTACACTTTGCCGGAGGATAATCACCAGATTTTCGCATCCAAGTATTTTACCTATCTGCCGACAGAGGAAGAATTGAAGCGAGAACTGCGGCTGGATGAGTTCCAAAAGCTGGACGAGTAATACTCGTGTTGAATTCGACCGGGGGTTCGAATAGCGTCAGTAGTACCTCAAAAAAATTGCGAGTATTTTTTGCCGGAAATTTGCAAGCCGTTGCGGTACAAGGATTCCAAGGCAAAATATCCGAATTGAAGCCGCCTGACACGTCGGAGCAAGCTTTGTATCGCTTGCTCCGACTTATTTTATAAGTCGGAGCGGCACTCACGCCGCTGCTCCTCCTTTTCAAACCGCAAACGCTTGCGCTGGTTTGCGGTTTGATGAGACGGAGAATAGAAAGTGAGAATATCCGAATTGAAGCCACCTGACACATCGCCGCAAGCGTTATGACGCTTGCGGCGATTTTTTTCAAACGTCACCGCCCTCTCATTCCCCGTGTTTTTTCCAAACCTCAACCGTTTCGGCGGGTGGTGGTTTGGGTTTCGGGGTGAAGCCAAAGGCAGCGGCATCTATCGTGTTTTGATCTTACATGTCGTCGCGGACTTCGTATGGTTCGCAACGATTTTTCTTTTAAAGTCATCGCCCATTCACTCCGTCGCTCCTCCTTTCCGGGTCGAGCCCGCTGGCCGGGCTTCGATTCGGCTGAGAAACGAAACTATCCGGAACGAAACCACATACACAATGTAATATGAAGGTTCGAACGGTTTTTATTGTTCGGGACGTCCCTGCATTCACTGCCAGGATAGAGGGTTGCCGAAAAGCAGCCCTCTATTCTTTTGTGCAGCTGTCTTCTGCGTATGCGGTGATTCTTTGTGCTCCAGCACGTCAATGCGGCGCTCATAGCCGCCCCGTTTTTCCTCACGCATCCTTCATGAAAAAACCTGCAGAGCCGGAACAACGCAGCCAGGCTGCCCCGTTCCGGCTCTGATTACATGTTATAAGGCATGCTGAAAAAGCATGTTCAGCCCGCCTGCGCCAGCGGACACTTCGGTACCACAACACACCCCGCAGGAAAAGCCCCCGGGTCAAACACATTGGTGTCCAGATAAATCACGTCGGGAAAATACGCGGCAAACTCCGACACCGTGCTCAGCACGTCATAGCCGAAGCCCTCGCCCCGATAATGCATCGGGACAATGATCTTCGGCCCGATCAGGCGGCAGACCTCCGCTGCTTCAGCCGCACCAATGGTGTAAAACCCGCCGACCGGGATCATCAGCACATCCGCGCCCTGCAGCGCCCGAACCGTTCCCTCGGATGGGATGTGGCCCAGATCGCCCAGATGCACCATGCGCTTTCCCCCGGCCTCCAGCTCAAAAATGATGTTCCGGCCGCGCTTTTTCCCCTTCTGATCGTCGTGATACGATTCAATTGCCGTGATGCGCAGACCCGTCTCCGCCCCGGTGAGGGTGACGGCGCTGCGGCAGCTGTGATCCTGATGCCCATGGCTGCACAGCACCAGATCTGCGCGCAGCGGCGGCAGGGCGAGACCGGGCACATACCCCGGCTCGTAGGGATCGAACACCACGCTGCCGCAGGCAGTCTCCAACAAAAAGCAGGCATGTCCAAGCCACGTCAGCTTCATTACGGTACGCTCCTTTCCGCTGCGGGTGCAGCCTCCTTCAAATGCTTACTTGAGCAGAATTTTGTGATAGTTCTTCTTGCCTCGACGCAGCAGAACGCCAGCGCGCAGCTGCTCCTGCGTGAAGGTCAGCCCGATATCGGTCACCTTCTCGTCGTTTGCCGTGACGCCGCCCTGCTGGATATTGCGGCGGGCCTCCGATTTGGTTGCGCACAGGCCGGAGAGCACCAGCAGCGACAGGATATCGGACGCGCCCTCCACCTGCTCTTCCGTCACCTCGGTGGTAGGCACATCGCCGCCGGCGCCGCCGCCGAACAGGGCGCGGGCACTGGCCTGCGCCTTTTCGGCCTCTTCCTCACCGTGGATCATCTTGGTCAGCTCGTAGGCCAGGATCTCCTTGGCCTCGTTGATCTTTGCGTCCTTCCACGCAGCCATCTCGTCGATCTGCTCCAGCGGCAGGAACGTCAGCAGGCGCAGGCACTTGACCACGTCTGCGTCCTCCACGTTGCGCCAGTACTGATAGAAATCATAGGGGCTGGTCTTGTTCGGATCCAGCCAGACTGCGCCGTTTGCGGTTTTGCCCATCTTCTTGCCCTCAGAGTTGAGCAGCAGGGTGATCGTCATGGCATAGGCGTCCTTGCCGAGCTTTTTGCGGATGAGGCTGGTGCCGCCGAGCATGTTGGACCACTGATCGTCTCCGCCGAACTGCATGTTGCAGCCGTAATGCTGATAGAGGTAGTAGAAGTCATAGCTCTGCATAATCATGTAGTTGAACTCGAGGAAGCTCAGGCCCTTCTCCATGCGCTGCTTATAGCACTCGGCGCGCAGCATGTTGTTGACGGAGAAGCATGCGCCCACATCGCGCAGCAGCTCGACATAGTTGAGCTTGAGCAGCCAGTCGGCGTTGTTGACCATCATGGCCTTGCCCTCTCCGAACTCAATGAAGCGCTCCATCTGCTTTTTAAAGCATTCGCAGTTATGCTGGATGATCTCCGGCGTCATCATCGAGCGCATATCCGTGCGTCCGGAGGGGTCGCCTATGTGTCCGGTGCCGCCGCCGATCAGGGCGATCGGGCGGTTTCCGGCCATCTGCATCCGCTTCATCAGGCACAGCGCCATGAAATGGCCCACATGCAGGGAATCTGCCGTCGGGTCAAAGCCAATGTAGAAGGTGGCCTTCCCGTTGTTGATCAGCTCCTTGACCTCCTCCTCATCGGTCACCTGTGCAATCAGCCCGCGGGCGATCAGTTCATCATACAGCGTCATTTTTTCTACTCCTTTATCGCATTTTGATGCTTTCAATTTTCCTCTCCGACAGCGGTTTGCAACTCTGTCAGCCGCCGGGATTCCGTTTTCTTTTCCATTCCTCCGCCGCACGGAGCTGCTCCTGCGCGCTGGCCAGCGTGGTCTGCGTGACGCGGTCGCCGCCGTGCAGACGGGCCAGCTCCCGGCAGCGGCCATCCTGCCCGAGCAGGGTGACGGAGGTTTTCGCCATACCGCCGCATTCGGCCTTTTCAATGTAAAAATGCCAATCAGCCATCGCCGCGATCTGCGGCAGATGTGTGATGCACAGGATCTGACGCTGCGCGGCCAGCTGTGCGATCTTCTCTCCCACCCGCTGCGCGGCGACGCCGGAAACACCCGTGTCAATCTCGTCAAACACCATGGTGCCGACCGGGTCATGCGCGGCAAATACGCTCTTGATGGCCAGCATGATACGCGACAACTCGCCGCCCGAGGCGATTTTGCTGATGCGCCCGGGGGCCATGCCGGCGTTGGCGCTCATCAGAAAGCGCACCGTGTCCGCGCCCGTGGGGCCGAAGCCCGGCTCGTCCTCGATCGGCTCCAGTTCGACCAGAAAGCGCGCCGACGGCATGCTCAGATCGCGCAGCTCTCGGGCAATGCGCCCCTCCAGCTCGGCTGCGGCGGCGCGGCGGCGCGCCGTCAGCGCAGCGGCAGCCCTTGCTGCAGCAGCGCGGCGTGCGGCCAGTTCCTTTTCCAGCCGGGTCAGCCGGTCCTCGGAAAAGGCGATCTCGTCCAGCTGGCGCTTTGCATCGGCCAGCCGTTCGATCAGTCCCGTCTCATCCGTGCGGTATTTTTTCTGCAGACGGCGCAGCGTGGAAATGCGCGTTTCCAGCGCATCATACTCCTGCGGAGAGAAATCCAGCGTCCCCAACAGGTCGCGCAGCTGCTCGGCGGCATCCTCCAGCGTGCAGGCCGCCTCCTGAATTTGCGCGGCGGTCTGCTCCAGCTCCGGCGCCCAGGCCGCAGCACGGGTGACGCAGCGGGCCGCATCGGCGGCCAGCCCCGCACCGGACGGGTCTCCGCCGGACAGCGCCTCATACGCCTGGTTGATCCACTCGGTCAATCGCTCGGCATTGTGCAGCAGGTCGCGCCGGGCGGTCAACTCCTCCTCCTCGCCCTGCCGAAGCCCGGCAGCCTCCAGCTCGGCCGCCTCGGCAGACAGGCTGCGCTGCAGCCGCTCCTTCTCCAGTTCATCCATGGTCAGCCGGCGGATCTGCGCGGCAGTCTCCTGATAGGCGTGCCACGCTGCCTGATAGGCGTCCGTCTCCTGCTGCACGCCGGCAAATGCATCAAGATACGCCAGATGGCGGCTCTCGTCCATCAGTTGGCGTCCGTCGTTCTGCCCGTGGATGTCCAGCAGGCACGCGCCCAGCCCGCGCAGCTGCGCCACGCTGACCGGTACGCCGTTGACCCGGCAGGACGAACGCCCGTCTGCCGTGATCTGCCGCTGCAGGATCAGCGTCTGCTCCGGCTCGATGCCGTTTTCCTCACACCAGGCGTCGGCAGCCGGCGCAAGAAATGCAGCCGTAACCACCGCGCGGCTGCTGCCGGCGCGCACGCAGTCCTTGCTCACACGCCCGCCGAGCACCGCGCCGATCGAATCGATGAGAATGGATTTGCCCGCGCCGGTCTCGCCGGTGAGCACGTTGAAGCCCTCGCCGAAGCGCACGTCCACCCGCTCGATCACCGCAAAGTTTTCAATGTGGAGGTTTGACAGCATGTTGATGCACCTGCCTTACAGCATGGCCTCGATCTCACGGCAGAACAGCTCTGCCGATTCGTTGTCCATCATGGCAAGAAACGCCGTGTCATCGCCGGCCAGCGTTCCGGCAAGGTTGGGAATATCCATCCCGTCAAGCGTGGAGCATGCAGCGTCCGCCAGTCCGGGCAGCGTTTTGATGACGATGATGTTCTGCGCTACGACCAGGCTGGTGACGCTCTCGCGGAAGATTTTGCGCAGGCGCAGGCTGTGGTCCGCACTCTCGTCCCGCGCTGCGCTGATATAGCGGTAGCGGCCCTCCGGCGAAAGCTCCTTCACCAGACGAAGCTCCTTGATGTCGCGGGAAACGGTGGCCTGCGTGCTTTTGATGCCGCGCCGGCTCAGCGCGTCCATCAACTGATTTTGCGTTTCGATGTCCTGCTCGGCAATGATGTCCAGAATCACACTCTGTCTGGATGATTTCATGAATCGTTCCTTTCTCCTTTCGGAAGGCCGCGTCTGCTGCATCCGCCGGCTCAGCACTGCCGGCTCAGTTTTTCGTAAGCGATTTCGTAAAAGCTTTTCAGTCCAAGACTCACCAGGTGCGTGCGGTTTTGGGAAATACGCGCGGTGATGACGTCTCCGCTGGAGAGCATGATGCTCTCCCCGCCGTCCACAGACAGAAAGGCCGGGCGGCCGGCCAGAGCCTCCAGGCGGACGGTGACAACCCGCTCCGGCTGGAGTACATACGACTGCGCGCCGAGAATATGCGCGCAGATCGGCGTAAGCAGAATGTTGTTTGCCTCCGGCTCGACAATGGGGCCTCCGGCAGAAAGCGAATAGGCGGTGGAGCCGGTGGCGGTAGCGATGACGACGCCGTCGCCGGTGTAGCAGCTGACCGTCTGTCCATCGCTGCGCACGGTCAGGCGGATACACCGCTCCAGTCCGCGCACCACCGCGTCGTTGAGCGCGCAGTCGGCATACACCGTTTTCCCGCCGCGCGTAAGCGACACGTCGAGCATCGCCCGGGAGCTGACGGTGTACCGTCCTTCGAGCACATCGGTCAGCCGGTGCAGCTCGGACGGATCCAGCTCCGCCAGAAAGCCCTTGGTTCCCATGTTGACGCCGATGATCGGCGCAGCGTTCCCAACGGCGGCACGCGCAGCGTGAAGAATGGTGCCGTCTCCGCCGAAGCAGACAAGCAGCCTTGCCCGGGCAGCAACAGACTGCAGCGTTTCATACCGCAGCCCTTCCGGCAGCACGCCGCTGGCGTCCTCATCATAAATGGGGCAGACAGCCGTTTCGACGCCGTGCGCCTGCAGCAGCTGCTGCGCCCTGCGCGTCTGCTCCAGTCCCACATCGCGAAAGGGATTGGGACACAGCGCCGCTAGGATCTGATGCTCATTGCTCATCCGGCTCGTTCTCCTTGGCAAAGCTTTCATAGGACGCGCGGACCAGCTCCGCGACGTTCGGCCGGGGCGACTGCCCGGCCCGGCAGGAAAGGTGCGCCAGGTACTCGATGTTGCCCTCCGGCCCGCGGATAGGCGAAAACGACATGCCCAGCACGTCAAACTGCTGCGCCCCGGCAAACTCGAGGAAGCGTTCGAGCACGTCGCGGTGCACCGCCGGGTCGCGGACGACGCCCTTTTTCCCGACATGCTCGCGTCCTGCCTCAAACTGCGGCTTGATCAGGCAGATGATCTGCCCGTCCTCCCGCAGCAGCCGCCGTACCTCCGGCAGAACCAGCCGCAGGGAGATAAACGAAAGATCCATCACTGCCAGATCCAGTTCCTCGGGGATCTGCTCTCTTGTGACATAGCGAATGTTGGTGCGCTCCATGCACACCACACGCGCGTCGTTGCGCAGGCTCCAGGCCAGCTGACCGTAGCCCACGTCAACGGCGTAGACCTTCCGCGCGCCGTTGTGCAGCAGCACGTCGGTGAAGCCGCCGGTGGATGCGCCGCAATCGATACAGCACAGTCCCTCCGGCCTGCAGGCGAACTCCCGCAGCGCCTTTTCCAGCTTCAGCCCGCCACGGCTGACCCACGGCACTGCGTTTCCGCGCAGCTCGATATGACTTTCCGGCGAAACGGCCGTACCGGGCTTATCGGCCTTCTGTCCGTCCACATAAACCAGCCCCGCCATGATGGATGTGCGGGCACGCTCCCGGCTGGGCGTCAGCCCGAGATCGAAGACCAGCTGGTCAAGCCGTTGCTTTTTCAAATCGTTCCTCCATCTGTCCGACGGGCGTCTGCTGCACCGCCGGTGCGTTCTGCTCCGGCACGCCCTCCGCTGCGGGCACAGGCTCCGCGGCCGGTGCGTTTTCTTCCGGAACGGGCCTATTCGTTTCCGCAGGCGCAGCCGGCGCATCTTCCGCCGTCTGTGTCATATCGAGGCCAAGCAGCGAAGCGCCCGCACAGGCGATGCCCCATGCGTCCAGCCGGTAGGTACGCAGCAGATCGGCCACATCTCCCTGCCCGACGACGCCGCTGCCCAGATTGAGCAGGCGCGAGGCGCGCAAACGCAGCCCGGCAGCAGCGGCGGCAGCCAGAATGCGCTCGCCGACACAGCCATGGTCGCAGACCTCCTCCGGAACCAGCAGCACACCGGTCTTTGAAAGCGCCTGCAGAATGTAATCGGTATCCAGTGGGTTGATGAGGCCCAGCTTGAGCACCTGCACGGAGACGCCGCGCACGGCAAGCAGCTGCGCCGCCTCCAGAATCTGATTGATCATCGTGCCGTAGCCCACGACGGTGAGATCCTCGCCGTCCTGCAGCAGGCTGACCGGGCCGATGTGCGATTCGCGATACGCCCCTTCCCCGCCGCGCGCAAAGCGGACGGTCGCCGGGCCTTCCACCCGGTAGAGTGCCGCATACAGCATGTCGCGCAGCTCCCGCTCGCCCGACGGACAGAACACCGCCATATTCGGCGTCGCGCAGAGATAGGATACGTCAAACACGCCGTGGTGCGTTTCTCCGTCGCAGCCGACAAGTCCCGCCCGTCCAACGGCCAGCACCATATGCAGCCGCTGCAGCGCAAGGTCGTGAATCAGCATATCGTAGCTGCGCTGCAGAAAGCTGGAATACACGGAAAACACCGGGATCATTCCCTGCTTTGCCATACCGGCCGCCATGGAGACAGCGTGTCCCTCGGCGATGCCCACGTCGAAAAAGCGTTCCGGGAACGCCTGACTGAACGCCTGCATGCCAGAGCCGCGCGTCATCGCCGCGGTGATGCCGGCAATGCGCCGGTCTTCTTCCGCGAAGCCGACCAGCGCGCTGCTGAACGCTGCGGAAAAGCCCGTTTCCGGACGGTTCGGCACGCCGAGGTTCGGCTCGAACGGGCCGACGCCGTGGTACAGCTCCGGCTCCTGCTCGGCGCAGGCATACCCCTTGCCCTTCTGCGTGATGACGTGCAGCAGGACGGGGGCCTTATGCTGATCCCGAATCCAGGTGAGAACCGATTCCAGCTGATATTCGTCGTGGCCGTCAACCGGCCCGTAGTACTCAAAACCGAGATCCTCAAACAGATTGTCCGGCAGCAGCCCCGCCTTGATCCATTCCTTGACGCGGTGCAGCACCCGGTACAGGCCCGGTACGTGCGACATGATACGCCGGTAGCGCCGCTTGAAGGCCAGATAGCCTGGGCGCACACGCAGGCGGGAAAGCAGCCGCTCCATGCCGCCGACGTTGGCGTTGATGGACATGGCATTGTCGTTGAGGATGACAATCAGCGGCTCGCCGCTCTGTCCGGCGTCGCACAGGCCCTCATAGGCCAGCCCGCCGGTGAGCGCTCCGTCGCCGATGAGGGCGATGACGTGCTCGTCCCGCCCGGAGAGCGTGCGCGCACGCGCCATGCCCAGCGCTACCGAGACGGAGTTGGAGGCATGCCCGGCGATGAACGCGTCGTGCAGGCTCTCCGCCGGCTTGGGAAAGCCGGAGATGCCGTCGGTCTGACGCAGGCGTTCGAAGGCGTGCATGCGTCCGGTGAGCAACTTGTGCACGTAGCACTGGTGCCCCACGTCGAACACAAGCCGGTCCTTCGTCGTGTCGAATACGCGGTGGAAGGCGACAGTCAGTTCGACCGCGCCGAGGTTGGATGCAAGATGCCCGCCGGTCTGCGAGACATGCTCCAGCAGAAAAGCCCGGATCTCACCGCACAGCGGCTCGATGCTTTCCCGCGGCAGCGCCTTGACGTCGGCGGGAGAAAAAATCGAATCTAATAATTCCATGGATGCTCCTCAGAGGAGATGATCGGTCTCCGTCCCGCTGCAGAGCGGCTGCTCCGCCCCGGCGGGAGGCGCGCGCCGGTCTCAGGCCGGACGCGCAATCAGCTCTTCAGCCAACGCGGCAAGAAACTGCGGCTGCGGCAGACGCTGTGCCGCAGCAACCGCCTGCGCAGTCAGCTCGCCGATCCGGTCGGCGCTGGCCTGCCGGCCATAGAGCGAAAGAAAGGTGCTTTTCCCGCAGCGCGCGTCGCTGCCGGCGTCCTTGCCCAGCGCCTGGCTGGTGGCCGTGGCATCGAGCACGTCGTCCCGGATCTGGAAGGCCAGGCCCAGCAGGTCTGCATAGGCTCCTGCGGCCTCCACCTGTGCCGCGGATGCGCCGGCACACACTGCGCCCATGCAGCAGGCTGCACGGAACAGCGCCGACGTTTTCATCTGATACATATGAAGATAAGCCGCAGCACAATCAAGCTGACCGCGGCCGACGGTGTCGAGATACTGTCCGCCGCAGATGCCCCGCGTCCCGGCCGCCTCGGCCAGCAGGCGCGCACATTCGGCCCGCACTTCCGTCGGCAGATCGCCGGACAGCAGCGCAGAAAACGCCTCGGCCTGCAGTGCGTCTCCAGCCAGCGTGGCCGTACACTCGCCGTAGGCAATGTGGCAGGTGGGCCGGCCGCGGCGCAGGGTGTCGTTGTCCATGCTGGGCAGGTCGTCGTGGATCAGGCTGTAGGTGTGCAGCATCTCCACGGCACAGGCAGCCGGCATGGCCGTCTCCGCCTCACCGCCGCAGGCGCGGCATGTCTCCAGCACCAGCACCGGACGCAGGCGCTTTCCGCCGGCCAGCAGGCTGTACCGCATGGCCAGCAGCAGGCCGGCATACGGCTTGTCCTCCGGCTGAAAATAAGCCGCCAGCGCCGCTTCGATCTGCTGCCGGTCGGCCTCATACCGTTCCTGAAATGTCATGCTTCCGCCTCAAACGGCTGTTCGATGGGCGCGCCGTCCGCCCCCTTTTTGATGCGCACGACCGTCTGCTCGGCTGCGTCGAGCAGCGCGCCGCAGCTGCGGATGAGCGCGGTCCCCTCCTCGAAAAGTGCCAGAGACCGGTCGAGCGGCGCGTCCCCGCGCTCGAGCTGGCGGACGATGGCGTCCAGCCGCTCCAGCTGCTGTTCAAATGTAAGCGTTGATTCCGTCATGTGTTTCCCTCCAGGCGTCTCTCGACCACGCAGTCGAGCGCGCCGCGTTCCAGCTTGACACGCACCCGGTCGCCGTCGGCGACCGCCGCCGCGTCCCGGAGCACCTGCCCCGCCGCATTCGTTGTAATGGCGTATCCGCGGGAGAGCACCTTCAGCGGGCTGAGCGCATCCAGCGAGGCCGCCAGACGCACAAAGCTGCGCCGCTTTTCCGCCGTCAACCGCTCCGCCGCAGCGGCAAAGCGCTCCTGCAGGCGGTCAAGCTCCATGCGGCGCATACCCACCATGGCCGCCGGCGACTGCAGGACCCGGCGGGCAGCCAGATCGTTCAGCCGCCGCCGGTCCTGCGCCAGCTGACGGGAGAGCGCCGAGGCCTGGCGCTGGGCTGCGGCACGCAGCGTCTCGCGCACCTCCGCCTGATCCGGCACGGCCAGCTCCGCCGCATTGGACGGCGTGGCCGCGCGCAGGTCGGCCACAAAATCGGCAATGGTGAAATCCGGCTCGTGCCCGACGGCAGAAATGACCGGGATCTCCGAGGCGTAAATCGCCCGGGCCACCCGCTCATCGTTGAATGCCCACAGATCCTCGATCGAGCCGCCGCCGCGGCCGGTGATGATGAGGTCTGCCAGCCTTGTTTTGTTGACAAAGCGGAGTGCGCCGACGATCTCCGGCGGCGCCTCCGCGCCCTGCACGCGCACGGGCAGCACCATGACCTTGGTCATCGGCCATCGGTGCCCGAGCACGCGGATGATATCGCGCACCGCCGCGCCCGCGCCGGAGGTGATCACCGCGATGCGGGCAGGACAGGCGGGCAGCGGGCGCTTGTGCGCCCGGTCAAACAGGCCCTCCTGCTCGAGCCGCGCCTTGAGCTGCTCGAAAGCGACCCATAGCTCGCCCACACCGGCCAGCTCCAGCCCGCGGCAGTACAGCTGATAGGCTCCGTCGCGCGGATAGACGGTAACTCTGCCGCCGGCAAACACGCTCTGCCCGTTCTCCGGTCGGAAGCGCAGGCGGGCAGCGTCGCTTTTGAACATCACACAGCGCAGGCTGCCGCCCTCGTCCTTGAGCGTGAAATAATGATGCCCTGAGGGATAAATTTTGTAGTTGGACAGCTCCCCGCGCACGCAGACGTCCGCAAGCGTGCCGTCTGCATCGAGCAGCGCCTTGACGTGGGCGTTCAGCTCGGAGACAGAGCAGACAGGGATGCTCATTCGGCTGCCGCGCCTTCAGCCTCAGCCTCTGCTTCAGCTGCTTCCGCGGGCGCCGCTTCGATCGGCGCTTCCTCCGCCGCCACGGCCTCCATCGCCAGCTCCGTGCGGGCAAAGCTGCCCAGCACGCCGTTGATAAAGGAGACGGTCTCCGGCTCGTCATAGCACTTGGCCAGCTCCACCGCCTCGTTGATGGCGGCAGCCGGCGGCACATCCTCAAGATACAGCATCTCGTAGATGGCGCAGCGCAGCAGCGCCGCGGCTACGCGGGAGATGCGTTCGAGCTTCCAGCCGCGGGCGTATTTGCGGATGTATTCGTTCAGCTCCTCCCGGTGCGTGCAGACGCCGGCGACCATCGCGCGGATGTACTGCATCTGCTTTTCGTTGGGATACTCGGTGAAGCGCTCGCTCTCTCCGGAAAGCGTTTTGTAATGCTCCGGATCGAAGAAATTATCCAGAAGCTCCTCCGGAGTCAGTTCCGGACTTGCAGCGGCGGCAAAAATCAGGTTGACGGCCACTTCTCTGGCTGCTGTTCTGGTCATGTTCTGCCCTCCGCTTGATTACTTTTTCTCTGGCTTTTCAAATTCAATGCCGGAAACGTGGACGTTGACCGTGGGCGCATCGATGCCGGTCATCGACTGCACGGCGGAGAGGATGCTCTCCTGCACGTTTTTTGCCACAGACACCACGTTGCGGCCGTATTTGACGTTGATGACCACATCGATGACGACGCTGTCCCCGTCGAGACGAACCTTGACGCCGCGCGCGGCATTCTTCATGCCGATGCGCTCGGCGACCTCGCTGCCGACGCCGCTGACCAGGCAGGAAACGCCGTCGACCTCGCCGACTGCCGCACGCGCCATGACGGCGATCGCGTCCTCGGAGATGTTGATGCTCCCCTTGTCCTGCGGTCTGGTGATATAATTTTCGCCCATATTCAAACTCCTTTGATGCGGCGCGCAGCGCTTGCCGCGCCCGCCGTATAAGCCTTCTGTTTTCCGGCTGCCGTGCAGCCTGCACCATGCCGGCACACCTGCAGGCCGCCTGACGGAAGGCCTGCCTCTGCGCGCACCTTCTGCATGGTATACATCTAATGAATTATACCACATTCCTGTGGATTTACAAGATACTTTATGCATGGTTTTTCCCGAAAAAATGCAAAAGGCTGCGTATAGCTTGCAGCGCAGCACGGATTGTGCTATCCTGTTTTCAAAGATGCGCAGCCGGTTTTCCGCCCGGTCCGCGCAGCCGAACGGGGAGGTATGCATATGAAATTCACCAAAATGCACGGAGCCGGAAATGACTTTGTCATTCTCAACGACCTGGACGGCTCCATCCCGGAGTCCGCCTGTCCTGCGCTGGCCCGCCAGCTCTGCGCACAGCACCGTTCGCTCGGTGCGGACGGACTGATGGTTGTCGTCCCGGCCATAGCCGGCGGAGATTACCGCATGCTGTTTTACAACGCAGACGGCAGCCTGGGTGAGATGTGCGGCAACGGCGCGCGGTGCATCTGCCGCTGGGGCTTTGAAAACGGGCTGGCCGGCGAGACCCAGCGCGTGGAAACCACCGCAGGGCTGGTCACCGGCGAGCGCATTTCCAAACGCATGTACCGCATCCGCCTCAACGATCCCTCCGTCATCGACCTGCAGCGCCGCGTGGCGGCACGCGACGGCGCGCTCACCTGCAGCTACATTGAGCTGGGCAACCCCGGCCTGCCGCACGCCGTCTTCCTTTCGGATGATTTTTCGCATGAAACGCTGGACGAAAAGCGCGCGCTGTGCGCCCGTCTGCGTTACGCACCGGAGTTTCCGAAGGGTGCAAACGTCAGTCTCTGCCGCATCGTCGGCCCGGACCATGTTCTGGCGGCGACCTACGAGCGCGGCGTGGAGGATTTCACGCTTGCCTGCGGCACGGGCGCCGGCTCCATCGCCACGGCCTTCACACTGGCCGGGCTGGTCTCCGGGAAGGACGTGCGCATCTCCATGCCGGGCGGCGACCTGCTCGTCACCGTATCCGTCCATGACGGAACCGCCGATCACGTTTACCTGACCGGGCCGACCAATCTGGTCGCTCTCGGTGAGATCACCGACGAAGATCTGACGATATGAATCTTCTCATTCTGGGCGGCGGGGCCTCCGGCCTGATCGCCGCGATCGAGGCCGCGCGCGTTCCCGCCTGCCGCGTCACGCTGCTTGAGCGGCAGGCGCGCGTCGGCCGCAAGCTGCTGGCCACCGGAAACGGCCGCTGCAACCTCACCAACACCGACCTGTCCCCCGTGCATTTTCACGGCGCGGACGCCGCATTTGCCCAAAACGTCCTGCGGCGCTTCGGGCTGGAGGACACGCTCTCGTTCTTTTCCGGGCTTGGCCTGCTCACCGCGGCGGAGCCGGGCGGGCGCGTTTATCCCTTCAGCGACTCCGCCAACAGCGTAGCAGACGTGCTTCGTCTGACGGCAGAGCAGCGCGGTGTGCGGATCGTCACCGGCGCAGAGGCCCGCTCCGCCGTGCGCAGCGGGCGCGGCTTTTCCGTGGAAACAGAGGAAGCCTCCTATCAGGCAGACCGGCTCATCGTCGCCTGCGGCGGCGCAGCCGGCGCAAAGCTCGGAGGCGGCGTCGGCGGATACCGGCTGCTGGAGGGCTTTGGCCACCGGCGTACGAAGCTGTATCCCTCGCTGGTGCAGCTGCGCGCCGACGACCGGTGCACCCGTGCGCTCAAGGGCGTGCGGGCTGACGCGGAGATCGCCCTGCGCGACGGCACGCGCGTGCTGGCGCGCAGCGCGGGCGAGATCCAGTTCACCGAATACGGCGTGTCCGGCCCGGCTGCCTTTGAGATCAGCCGGACGGCGGCACAGTATACGGGCCGGGCACAGCTGTGCCTCGACCTGGTGCGGACGCTGCCGCAGACGCAGGTGCTGGCCATGCTCACGCAGAAGGCCGCGGCCTTCCCGGAGCTGACGGCGGAAAACCTGCTGACCGGCATGCTGCACAACCGCCTCGGCCGCACCGTAGTGCAGCGCTGCGAGCTGGCCTTTGAAACCCGGCTCGGCGCGCTGACGGAAGCAGCGCTTTCCCGCGTGGCCGCATGCATCAAGCGCTTTACCCTGCCCTTTGCCGGCACGCTCGGCTTTGAATCCGCTCAGGTGACTGCCGGCGGAATCGAGACAGCCGGCTTTGATCCCAATACCATGCAGAGCTGTCTGGTGCCCGGGCTGTATGCCTGCGGCGAGGTGCTCGACGTGGACGGAGACTGCGGCGGCTACAACCTGCAGTGGGCCTGGTCGAGCGGCCGTCTGGCCGGACGTTCCGCCGGAGGAGCCGTATGATCCGCATCCGAAATCTTTCACTCACCCCGGACGAGGGCCGCGAGGCGCTGCTGGCCCGCGCCGCAAAACGGCTGCACGTACCGGCCGGGCGCATCACCGGCCTGCAGCTTTATAAAAAATCTGTCGATGCCCGCAAGAAGCACGATGTGCGCATCATTTACACCGTGGACGTTACGCTGCCGGACGAGGCGTCCGTGCTCCGCCTGCGGGGTGGAGACGACGTGCTGGCCGCGTCTGACCCGGTGTACGTGCCGCCGCGTGCTGCAGCGCAGCCGCCGCACCGTCCGGTCGTTGCCGGCTTTGGCCCGGCCGGTATGTTTGCAGCGCTGGTGCTGGCTGAGGCAGGCTTATGTCCGATCGTGCTTGAGCGCGGCGGCAGCGTGGACGACCGCCGCTGTGCCATCGACCGCTTTCAGAGCGGCGGCACGCTTGACCCGAACTGCAACATTCAGTTTGGCGAGGGCGGCGCAGGCACCTTTTCCGACGGCAAGCTCAATTCCGGCATCAGCAATCCCCGCATCCGCTGGATCCTTGCACAGTTTCACGCGGCCGGCGCGCGGGAGAACATCCTCTACGACGCCAAGCCGCACATCGGCTCGGACATTCTGCCCGCCGTCGTCAAAAGCATCCGCGAGCGCATCGTGCGTCTGGGCGGTGAGATCCGTTTTTACAGCACCTTTACCGATTTTCACACGCAGGACGGCAAGCTGGCTTCCATTGAGATACAGGCAAAGCAGAACGGCGGCTCGCTTCCCTGTACCGACCTCATTCTTGCCGTCGGCCACAGTGCGCGCGACACCTTCGAGCTGCTGCATCGCCGCGGTCTGCCGATGGAGCCGAAGCCCTTTTCCATGGGCGTGCGCATCGAGCATCTGCAGGCGGACATCGACCGGGCGCAGTACGGCGCGTTTGCCGGCCACCCGGGCCTGCCTCCGGCGGACTACCGGCTCCACTGCCGCCTGCCCGACGGCAGCAGCGCCTACACCTTCTGCATGTGTCCCGGCGGCTATGTTGTCGCGGCGGCCTCTGAGCCGGGCAGCGTTGTCACCAACGGCATGAGCCTGGCCGACCGTGACGGGGAAAACGCCAACAGCGCCCTGCTGGTCACGCTGGAAACGTCGTCCTTCCCGTACCCCGGCGTGCTGGGCGGCGTGGTCTGGCAGCGTGAGCTGGAGCGCCGTGCCTTTGCGCTGGCCGGCGGCTACTGCGCGCCGTCGCAGACGGTTGGCAGCTTTCTCGGAACCGGCCCGGCCGTCTCCGGCCGCATCCTGCCCACCTACCTGCCCGGCGTCACGCCGTGCGACCTCCGCCGTCTGCTCCCTCCGCAGCTGAGCGCGACGCTCTCCGGCGCGCTGCCGCTGCTCGACCGGCGGCTGCATGGCTTTGCCGCGCCCGACACCGTGCTCACCGCACCCGAGACGCGCAGCTCCTCTCCCGTGCGCATCCTGCGCGGTGAAGCGCGTCAGTCCCCCGGCTGCGCGGGCCTGTACCCCTGCGGCGAGGGCGCCGGCTGGGCCGGCGGCATCCTCAGCGCCGCCGTGGACGGCATGCTCTGCGCCGAGGCGCTGCTGGCACGATACGGTACGGCGCTCCCCTCCGGCTTCTGACCGTTGTTTTGATTTTGTTTTGTGAGAAAGGACGTGTTTCTATGGAAAAGCAGCTTATCATCGCCATCGGCCGCGAATTCGGCAGCGGCGGCCACGAGATCGCCCGCCGCCTGGCAAAGCACTACGGGCTGCTGCTGCTTGACAAGCAGTCGCTCTCAGCCGAAATGAAAAAGGAGAATCTGCTGGACATCGAGGTTTCTCTGACGTCCGCGTCCGCAGCCTTTTCCCCCATGTACTCCAATACGCCCACCTTCGCAAACCTTGCCCTGCAGCAGGCGCTCTTCGAGCAGGAATTTGCCTTCATCCGCGACAAGGCCGACAAGGGCAGCTCGTTTGTGGTCGTGGGCCGCTGTGCTGACGACATCCTCAGCGACAATCCCAACTGCGTACGCATCTTTGTGCTGGCCGATCAGGAATTCAAGCTGGGCCGCGTCATGCAGGCCTACGGCCTCAATGATCGTGCCGCCGCCAACCGCATGCGCTACGAGGATAAGACCCGAAAGACCTATCACAACTACTTCTGCAAATACAAGTGGGGCGACTCCCGCGGCTACGACCTGTGCATCAACAGCGGTAAGCTCGGCCTGGACAAGACCGTCTCCGTGCTCATCCACTACATCGACACAAACCGCGCCTGAAGTGCGCGTTTTCCGCAAAGCAGCAGGCGGCCCGGTTTTTGACGGGCCGCCTGCTGCTTGATTCTCTTCCTGTTTTACGCTCCGCTGACCAGGCTCTCGCCGATGCGGTAGACGTCGCCTGCGCCGACGGTAAGGATCAGGTCGCCCGGGCGAGCCTCCTGCCGTAGATTCTCCAGCAGGCCGCCGAAGGACGGGAAAAATCGCGCGCCCTCGATCTGGTCTGCCAGATCCTTGGAGGAAATGCCGATCGTATTGGTCTCGCGCGCGGCATAGATTTCAGCGAGGTACGTGATCGTCGGCCGGCGCAGCTGCTGTACAAAGTCTGCAAACAGCGCCTTTGTGCGCGAATAAGTGTGCGGCTGGAACACCACCAGCAGCCGGTTGTACCCCAGCGGCTCCGCTGCATCGAGCACAGCCTTCAGCTCGCTGGGATGGTGCGCATAGTCGTCGTAAACGTCCGCGCCGTTGAACTTTCCCTTAAACTCGAAGCGGCGTCCCGCGCCGGTGAAGCCGGCCAGACCGTATTTTACCGCGTTGGGCGACGTGCCCAGACAGATGGCGGCAGCCGTGGCAGCCAGCGCGTTTTTCACGTTGTGCAGGCCGGGCACACGCAGGCTCACGTGCGTGAACAGGCGCTTGCCATGCATGATGTCAAACTCCGTGGACGCGCCCATGCGGCTCACGCCGCTGGCCCAGACGTCCGCTGTCGGCGTAAAGCCGAAGGTGACGATGCGCCGGTTGAGGCCGGCCAGCGTATCCATCGTGTTTTTGTCGTCTGCATTGGCAACGACAAAGCCGTTTTCCGGCACCAGCTCGGCAAACCTGCGGAAGGACGTCTTGACGTCCTCGATGTCCTTGAAAAAGTCCAGGTGATCTGCGTCGATGTTGAGGATGACGGCAATGGTCGGGGAGAAGCGCAGAAACGAATTGCAGTATTCGCACGACTCCATGACGATCACATTGCCCTTGCCGACGCGATGTCCGGCGTGCAGCAGCGGCAGCGTACCGCCGATCATCACGCTTGGATCGCGCTCTGCGGCCATCAGGATATGGGTGCACATGGAGGTCGTTGTCGTCTTGCCGTGGGTGCCGGAGATGCACAGCGCGTTGTCGTAGCCGCGCATGATTGCGCCCCAGGCCTCCGTGCGCTCAAATACGGGCAGGCCGCGGCGGTGCGCCTCGACGATCTCGGGATTATCGTCCCGCACGGCGGCGGTACGCACGACAAACCGGGTGTTCGGCGCGAGGTTGGCCCCGTCGTGCCCGATGCTGACGGCGATGCCCTTTTCCCGCAGCGCAAGCGTCTTCTCCGACTCGGACAGGTCGGAGCCGCGGATGCACAGACCCATGCCGGCCAGCACCTCGGCCAGCGGCGACATCGACACCCCGCCGATGCCGACCAGATGGCCGACCTCGCCGGGCTTCAAATATTGTTCAAATTCAGACATGTATTCCTCCATATGGCATTGTTAACCATTTATTGATGTATTATACTCGTTGCTGCGATAAAATACAAGAAGCTGAAGCCAATTACCGAGGTTTTTTCTATGCTTCCAATCACGCCCCCAAAATATGTAAAGCAGGTTCTGCTCAAGCTGGAAAGCCGTGAATTCGGCGCATATCTCGTCGGCGGCTGCGTGCGCGATCTGCTGCTCGGCATCCGTCCGGCAGACTGGGACGTGTGTACCAACGCGCTGCCGGAGGAGATCATGGAGATCTTTCCGAACTGCCGGGACACCGGCTCGCGCTGCGGCACCGTCACGGTTTATGAGCACGGGCACGCCGTCGAGGTCACCACCTTCCGCACGGAGACCGGCTATTCCGACCATCGTCGGCCCGACAGCGTTGTCTTTACCGCCGACCTCACGGGCGATCTGCAGCGGAGGGACTTCACCATCAACGCCATCGCCCTTCCGCTGGCCGGCATCGTTGTCGATCCGTACGACGGCCGGGCCGACCTGGAGCGCGGCGTCATCCGCTGTGTGGGCGACCCCATGCTCCGCATGGGCGAGGACGCACTGCGTCTGTTCCGCGCCTTTCGCTTTGCCGCACGCTTTGGCTTTGCCATCGAGCCGGACACGCTGGAGGCCATCCGCGCCCGGGCCTATCTCTGTCCGATGATCGCGCCGGAGCGCATACGTACCGAGCTGGAGAAAACGCTGCTCACCGCCCAGCCGGAGACCGTGCAGGACATGATCGACGCGGGCCTGCTCGATCATCTGCTCGACCGCCGCGGCGACTGCGTCCGCCAGCTGCGGCGCATTGCGCTGCTGCCGAAGCACCGGCAGCGCCGCTGGGCCGCGCTGTGCTGCGTGCTGGAGGAGAACCGTCTCATCGGTTCGGCCGAGCAGCTGATGCGCGCGCTGCGGATGGACGCGGCCACCACGCGCGCAGTCTCGCTCGCCAGCTCCGTCTGCCGCATGTCGCTGCCGAAGTCGCGCTATGAATGGAAGCGCCTGCTCTCCGTGCAGGGCGTGGAGAGCGCGCTGTGCTGCGCGGCGGCAGCCGACACACTGTTCGGCGGCTGCCACACAAAGCTGCTGCGCAGCGTACTCAAGAGCGGCGAATGCTTTTCTCTCAAGCGTCTGGCTGTCACCGGAGACGATCTGCTGCAGGCCGGCTTCCGCGGTCCGGCGGTCGGCACGGAGCTGAGCATGCTGCTCGAGCATGTGCTGCGCGAGCCTTCCAGCAATGAGCGGGAGACATTGCTTGCCCTGGCGTCCAAGAATTCATGTAACGGAGCAATGCTGTCATGACGACCCTTCGGGAATTTACCTTCCCCTCCTGCGACGGGAAAACGAACGTATACTGCCGTGCCTTCCTGCCGGAGCAGGGCGTACGCGGCGTGGTGCAGATCGCGCACGGCCTCGCCGAGCACTGCACGCGCTATGACGGTCTGGCCGCCTTTCTGGCGGAGCACGATTATCTTGCCGTTTCCAACGACCACATCGGCCACGGCCGTTCCGTCGCCGCGCCGGAGGACGCCGGCTTTCTGTCCGGCCGTTCCGGGTGGGACAAGGCTGTGGAGGATCTGCGCCGCCTGCGCGTGATGACCGGGGCACAATATCCGGATGTGCCGTACGTTTTGTTCGGTCACAGCATGGGCAGCTTTCTGGCACGCACGTACCTCATCCGCAGCGGACACGATCTGGACGGCTGCATTCTCTCTGGCACCTGCCAGCCGCCGCGGCACACGCTGACGGCCGCGGCGCTGCTCATTGAGCAGGACATCCGCCGCCACGGCACGCACTGGCGCAGCCGGAAGCTGATGCAGACGGCGCTCGGCATGCGTTCCAACACCGTCGGTACCGCACACACCATCTGCGACTGGGTCAGCAGCGACCCCGAGGCGGTTGACGAATATCTGGCCGACCCGCTGTGCGGCACGACGCCGACGGCAGGCCTGCTGCGCGACATGGTCGGCGGCATGCGCTTCAATGCCCAGCCGTCCAATCTCCGGCGGATGGACCCCGCTCTGCCGGTGCTGTTTCTCTCCGGCGAGCAGGACCTGATCGGCGGCTGCGGCCGCGGCGTCATCCGTGCCTACCGCAGCTTTCTCAACGCCGGAATGACAGACGTCACGCTCAAGCTTTACCCCGACAGCATGCACGAACTGCTGCACGATCGCTGTTGCGGCAAGGTGCTGCAGGATATTCTCCGCTGGCTGGAAAGCAAAGCGTAAGTCATTCTATGCCTCGCACCGCTCCTGTGCGCCCGCCCCGCTTGCATACGACAAAAACCGCTGCAGAACATGCTGCAGCGGTTTTTTCTGTTCGGCCTTGTCAGCCGGCGTTCAATATTCGCTGAAGGTATACTGATAGCTGATATTCAGGTCTTTGCCGTCGAACGTGCCGTCGAGCTTGGAGAGCGTGCGCTTCCAGGCCTCCGAGTCCTTTTCATAGGGCACGGGGCAATAGTCGTTGCCGTTTGCCTCGCCGGAGCAGGCGCAGGGGACGATCTCATAGCCGTCCACCGAAACCGTCCCGTCCGGATCGCGCCGGACGGTCATCTGCAGCAGGATGGTATCCTTGTCGCGCGGATTCGTATTGCCGCCGAAGGTCCAGTTGCCCATGCTGTAGAAAATGTAATGTCCCTCGTATTCCTCCATCGGCTGCAGCGTGTGCGGATGGCTGCCGTAGACGAAATCCGCACCCGCGTCGATGGCCGCATGTGCCTGTGCCGTCTGCGTCTTGTTGGCGTGATAGCTGCCTTCGTCGCCCCAGTGCAGCGCAGCAATGATAAAGTCCGCGCCCGCGTCCTGCAGCGCGGCAATGCCGGCGCGGATCTGCGCCTCGGTGCCGAAGCTCAGCGCGTATACGCCGATCTTCAGGCCGTTTTCCGTCGTGTAAACGGTCCATTCGTCGCGTCCGGCGTAGGCCACGCCCACATCGTCCAGGGCTTTTTTCGTGTCGGCATAGCCCTGCTCGCCACAGTCAAGCACATGGTTGTTTCCCAGCGTGACGAAGTCGATGCCGCCCTCGACCATGATGCTGGCATAGGCCGGCGGCGCGCGGAAGACAAAATTCTTGCTGGAGGTGGACACCTCCGTCGTCAGCGCGCACTCGAGGTTTGCCATTGTGAAGTCAACCCCGTCGAAATAGGAGCGCGTGCCGGAAAACGGATAGGCATAGTCGTCCCCGACGACCGCCTGATACTCCAGCCCGTCCAGCGTACAGTCGCCCACCATGACGAGAGAAAAATATTCCGGTCCGGCTGTTTCCTCCGGCTCCGGGTCGGCCGGCTCGGCAGGCTCAGTCGGCTCCGCCGGCTCGGACACCGAAGTCTCCGGCTCCGGCGCAGGTTCCTCGCCCGCCAGCGAGGCCGGAATGACGCTGCCGCACAGGAAAAACAGCGCTGCAGCGCACAGAACCGCCGCCAGGCGGGAGAGCACTTCACGAATCATTTTTCTTCTCCCGCTTTCATTGCAAGATAGGCGTTGATGAAGCCGTCAATGTCGCCGTCCATCACCGCGCCGATGTTGCTGTTTTCAAAACCGGTGCGGTGATCCTTGGCCAGCGTGTACGGCATGAAGACATACGAGCGGATCTGGCTGCCCCATTCGATCTTCATCTGCACGCCCTTGATGTCCGAAACCTTCTCCAGGTGCTCACGCTCCTTGATCTCGGCCAGGCGCGCACGCAGCATGCTCATACAGTTGTCACGGTTCTGATACTGGCTGCGCTCGACCTGACAGGAGACGACGATGCCGGTGGGGATATGCGTCAGGCGCACGGCGCTGGAGGTCTTGTTGACCTTCTGGCCGCCCGCGCCGGAGGAGCGGAAGACATCCATCTTGATATCCTCCTCGCGGATCTCGATCTCATCGTCGTCGGTGATCTCCGGCATGACCTCCACGGCGGAAAAGCTCGTGTGACGGCGTCCCGAGGCGTCGAACGGCGAGATGCGCACCAGACGATGGATGCCGTTCTCGCTCTTCAGGAAGCCGTATGCGTTCGGTCCCTCGATCTGGATGGTGGCAGATTTCAGGCCGGCCTCCTCGCCGTCGAGGTAGTCCAGAATCTTGTAGGTGAAGCCGTGGCGCTCGGCCCAGCGGGTATACATGCGGTAGAGCATCTGCGCCCAGTCCTGCGCCTCTGTGCCGCCCGCGCCGGCGTGGAAGGTGACGATGGCGTTGTTGGCGTCATACTCGCCGGTGAGCAGCGTTGTCAGGCGCATTTCCTCCAGCGTCTTCTCAAAGGCGGAAAACTCCGTCTGCAGCTCCGGCAGCATGGACTCGTCGTTCTCCTCCAGCGCCATCTCGCAGATGGCGTGCAGATCCTCCCACTGCTGCTCCAGCTTACGGTAGCCGTCACGCTTTGCAGTCAGCTGGCTGATGCGCTTCTGTACGCGCTGGGATTTTTCCACGTTGTTCCAGAAGCCGTCCACCGCAGTCTCCGCCTCCAGCGCGTCCAGCTCCTGCTGATCCTCCCTGAGGTGCAGCGCAGTGCCGAGATTGACAAGCGTGGGCTTGAGGGCATTGAGGCGGCTTTTATATTCTTCAAATTCGAGCATACGCGATATTCTCCGATCAAAAAACGAAATCTGTTCAGTTTTCTTATTATATCCAAAGAATTCCCGCTTGTAAATATCGTCCGCCTCAAAAAATCACTGTTGAAAAAAACGAATTTCGTGCTTCCTTTTTGAAGAAATGTTTGGTATGATGAGAATGAGAATATCCCGCATTCTGCCCGGAATGGGCAATTCATAAAAAGAGAGGAAGTTTTCAAGTGATCTCACACGGAAAAGAGGTCAAGGTTTTTGCCGGCAACTCCAACCTGACCCTGGCCCAGGATATCTGCCGCAACCTGTCCAGACCTCTGGGTAAGGCAGATGTCAAGCAGTTTGCCGACGGCGAGTGCTCCATCTCCATTCAGGAGCCGGTTCGCGGCGCGGACGTCTTTATCGTCCAGTCCACCTGCAAGCCGGTCAACGACAACCTGATGGAGCTGCTGATTATGATCGACGCGATGAAGCGCGCCTCCGCCGGCCGCATCACCGCCGTCATGCCGTACTTCGGCTACGCCAGGCAGGATCGCAAGACCCGCAGCCGCGACCCCATCTCCGCCAAGCTTGTGGCCAACCTCCTGACCGCCGCCGGCGCCGACCGCGTTCTCACGATGGATCTGCACGCCGGTCAGATCCAGGGCTTCTTTGACATTCCCGTCGACAATCTTCTGGGCGGCCACCTGTTTGTCAACCACTATGTCGAGATGTTCGGCAAGGGCAACGAGGACGTCATGGTCGTTTCCCCCGACGTCGGCAGCGTCGCACGCGCACGCTCCTTTGCACAGAAGCTTGATATGAACATGGCCATCGTCGATAAGCGCCGCGAGCGTGCCAACCAGTCTGAGGTCATGAACATCATCGGAAATGTGGAAGGCAAGTCCGTCATCCTGCTCGACGACATGGTCGACACCGCCGGCAGCCTCTGCGGCGCGGCCAAGGCGCTCATTGAGCGCGGCAACGCCAAGGAGGTATACGCCTGCGCCACGCACGGCGTGCTCTCCGGCCCCGCCATTGACCGCATCAACGACAGCTACATCAAGGAGCTGCTCCTGCTCGACACCATTCCCTACCCCGCCGACAAGCCGGCCTGCGACAAGATCCGCTATCTCTCCGTCGGCGGCATCTTTGCCGAGGCCATCGAGCGGATTTACGAGGAGCTTTCCATCTCCTCCCTGTTCGACTGAGAAGCCATGCTGTTTTTTCAGAACGCCGGCAGCATCCGCTGGCTGATCGTGTTTCTCGGCAATCCCGGCCCCAAATACGCCGGGACGCGCCATAACGCCGGCTTTCTGACGGCGGACGCGATGGAGCGGGCAAAAAACATATCCATCAACCGGGTCCGTTTTCAGGCGCTCACTGCCCAATGTCAATTGGGTGGTGAGCGCGTGCTTCTGATGAAGCCGCAGACCTTCATGAACCTCTCCGGCAGGGCTGTGGCCGAGGCGGTGCGCTTTTACAAGCTGACGCCGCAGCAGGTGTTGGTCGTGTACGACGACGTCAGCCTGCCGCCCGGCAAGCTCCGCTTCCGCCTGAAGGGCTCGGCCGGCGGCCACAACGGCATCAAAAGCATCATTGCAGAGCTTGGCTCCGACGCCTTCCCGCGCCTGAAGATCGGCGTCGGCGCGCCGCCGCACCCGGACTACGACATGGCAGACTGGGTTCTCAGCGTCTTTCACGGGCAGGACGCCGAGATCATGGCCGAGGCGGCCGGGCGCGCCGTCGACGCGCTGGAGCTGTTCATTGAAAAAGGCCCGGAAAAAGCGATGAATCTTTACAACTGAGGCTGAATATCCTTTTGCTGAGGCTCGGAAAGGAGGACAACCGTCGTGAAAAAGCAATGCGTCGCCATGCTGCTGGCCGGCGGTCAGGGCTCGCGCCTGTATGCGCTGACGCAGGACGTGGCCAAGCCCTGCATCCCCTTCGGCGGCAAGTTCCGCATCATTGATTTTCCCCTGTCCAACTGCGCCAACTCCGGCATCGACACCGTCGGCGTGCTCACCCAATACCGTCCGCTGCTGCTCAACAGCTACATCGGCAGCGGCCAGGCCTGGGATCTCGATACGCACGACGGCGGCGTGTATATTCTGCCGCCCTACCAGACGGCGGGTGAAAAGGGTTCCTGGTTCTCCGGGACCGCCAATGCGATCTATCAGAACATCGGCTTCATCGAGCTGTTCGACCCGGACACCGTCCTCGTTCTCTCCGGCGACCACGTCTATAAAATGGACTACGTCCCCATGATCCGCGAGCACCTGGCGCATCAGGCCGCGTGCACCATCTCGGTGCTGCAGGTGTCCATGCAGGATGCCACGCGCTTCGGCATCATGAACGTCGGCGAGGACGGCTATATCTGCCAGTTCGAGGAAAAACCGAAGCACCCGAAAAGTGATCTCGCCTCTATGGGCATTTACGTCTTTGACTGGAAAAAGCTTCGCCGGTACCTCATTGAGGACGAGGCGGACCCTGCCTCCAGCAAGGACTTCGGCAAAAACATCATTCCCAAAATGCTGGCCGCCGGCGAAAAGCTCTGGCCGTACCGGTTTTCCGGCTACTGGCGGGACGTCGGCACCATTGACAGCCTGTGGGACGCCAATATGGACATGCTCTCGCCCACGCTGCTCAACCTGTTTGACGAGTCGTGGCCCATCCGCTCGGGCGACCCCATCTGCCCGCCGCACTACACCGGGCAGAACGCCCGCGTGTCGCACAGCATCGTCTCCGAGGGCTGCGTCATCGAGGGCGAGGTGGAGAACTCCGTGCTGTCGAGCATGGCCTGCGTCGGCCCCGGCGCGCATGTGGAATACAGCATTCTCATGCCCGGCGCGGTGGTCGAGGCCGGCGCACGCGTGGAATATGCCATCATCGGCGAAAACGCGCATGTCGCCGCCCGCGCGCACGTCGGCGCGCCGCCGGACGGTACGGACGCCTGGGGCGTGGCCACCTGCGGCCCGGGCGCGCGCATTGCCGAAGACGCCTGCGTGCCGCCGCACGCCATGATCTATGCGGAAACGGAGGAGACGCCATGAGTACGCTGCACGGCATCATTTTTGCCTACCATGCAAAAAGCGAGCTGGGCGAGCTGGTGCGCCACCGGACAAGCGCCTCGCTCCCGTTCTGCTCGCGCTACCGTCTGATCGACCTGGCGCTTTCCTCGCTCATCAACGCCGGCGTGCGCGACGTTGGCGTCATCATGCAGTGCGATTACCAGAGCCTGCTCGACCACCTCGGCAGCGGCAAGGCCTGGGATCTCTCGCGCACCAGCGGCGGCCTGCACCTGCTGCCGCCCTTCGGCATGGCCGGCCTGCGTACCGGGGAATACCGCGGCAGCCTCGAGGCGCTCAGCGCCATGCACCTGTACTTAAGCGAGGTCAATGCCGAGCACATTATCCTCTGCCGGGGCGATCTGGTCTCAAACGTCGATCTGTCCGCCGCCGTCCGGCGGCATCTCTCCACCGGCGCAGACATCACCGAGGTCTGCTCTGCCGAGCCGCCGGCGGAGGAAAACAACTGCTTTCTTCCGGACGCAGACGGCTTCTCCGGCCGGCAGCTGTGCCACGTACACGGCCGCTCCGAGGGCGTGTATTCGCTGGAGATTTCCGTCATCCGCAAGCGCGTGCTGATGGAACTGATCGGCTGGGCGCGCGCCTGCGGAAAGATCTCCCTGCATCGGGACGCCTATCAGCACCATCTGCAGAACGGCGGGCGCATCTGTCTGTATCTGCACGAGGGGTATGCAAAGCGCGTCTCCTCCGTGGCAGACTATTTCCAGGTGAATATGGATATGCTCCTTCCGCAGAACCGCGCCTGCATCTTCCCCGCCGGCCGGCCCGTCCGCACCCGGGGACGCGCCGAGGTCAGCACCTATTACGGGGAAAAGGCCCGCTCCGAAAACAGTCTGGTGGCCAACGGCTGCTATATTGAGGGCGAACTGGAAAACTGCATTTTGTTCAGCGGCGTGCGTGTGGAAAAGGGCGTTCACCTGAAAAACTGCATTCTGATGCAGGATGCCGTGGTCGGACAGGACGCCTCGCTCAGCTGCGTCATTTCGGATAAGGACACCGTCATCAGCAGCGGCGTCACCTTGTGCGGCAGTCCCCTGCTTCCATTGGTCATTCCAAAAAACACGCGGCTGTAGCCAACCGGAACCATCATCGAAGGATCATCAGACGATGATCCTTCGACTGCTTCATTTTCATCCGTTTTGAGAGGTTTTCATGGTCAATCATTCTGAACAATCCATGCGCAGCGCGATCGAGGATAAGCTCAGCGCCCACTTCGGCGTACGGCCGGAGCAGGCAAGCGACGGGCAGCTTTTTTCCGCCTGCGCCATGCTCATCCGCGAGGCCATCTCGCGCCAGCGCACGCTGGAAGGCCCGGATGCGGGCAAAAAGCAGGTGCACTATCTGTCGATGGAGTTTCTGCTCGGCCGCTCGCTGATGAAAAACGCCTTCAATCTCGGCCTGCTCGACGAGCTGCGCGCAGCGCTGCGCGCGATGGGCCGCGAGCCGGACGATATCTTTGAGGCCGAGCCGGACGCCGGTCTCGGAAACGGCGGCCTCGGCCGGCTGGCCGCCTGCTATATGGACAGCGCCGCTACGCTCGGCATTCCCGCCACCGGCTACTGCCTGTGCTACGAGCTGGGCATCTTCCGCCAGAAAATGGAAAACGGCGGCCAGACCGAGCAGGCGGATGTGTGGCTGCCGCTGGGTGAAAGCTGGCTGGTTCCCTGCTATGAGGACATGGTCGAGGTGCGCTTCGGCGGACGGGTCGAGCCGCAGTGGGACAGTATGGGCAACTATCACGCAGACTACCGGGATTACACCGCCGTGCTCGCCCTGCCGCGCGATATGCTCATCGCCGGCTACGGCTGCCGGCGTGTCAACACGCTGCGCCTCTGGGAGGCCAGAAGCGCCCAGTCTCTGGATATGCACCTGTTCTCCAGCGGAAAATACGCAAAATCTCTCGAGCAGCGCACGATGGCCGAGGTCATCACCAAGGTGCTCTACCCGGCGGACGACCATCTGGAGGGCAAGGCGCTGCGCATCGAGCAGCAGTATTTCTTCGTCTCGGCCACGGCGCAGTCCATTGTTCGCCATCACCTCAGGGCGCACGGCACGCTGACGGACTTTGCCGATTATCACGCCGTTCAGATCAACGACACACACCCGACGCTCATCATTCCGGAGCTGATGCGCATCTTTATGGACGATCACGGTCTGGGTTGGGACGAAGCGTGGCAGATCGTCACCGCCTGCGTGTCCTACACCAACCATACCATTATGTCCGAGGCGCTTGAGACCTGGCCGCAGGGCCTCATCCAGAGCCTGCTGCCGCGCATCTGGGAGATCCTGCTGGAGATCAACCGCCGCTGGCGCGACCGGCTTGCCGCCGTCTTCGGCGAGAGTGAGAAGGTCGGGCGAAACCTGGTCATCCACAGCGGCAGGGTGCATATGGCAAATCTCTGCGCCGCCGCCTGCCGGCACGTCAACGGCGTCTCCGCTTTGCACGGCAGTATTCTCAAAAATGAGCTGTTTCACGACAACTACCTGCTCACGCCCGAACGCTTCACCTACATCACCAACGGAATCGACCATCGCCGCTGGCTCTCGCAGAGCAATCCGCAGCTGCACGCGCTGCTGTGTGAGCTGATCGGAGACGGCTATCTCCGTGCTCCGGAAGAATTATGTAAACTAAAAGCCTTTGCGGACGACACACAGGTACTCATCCGGCTCGAGCAGATCAAATCCGCAAACAAAGCGCGCTTTGCCGCATGGCTCAGCCGCTGCTCCGACTTCCGGCTGAACACGGATGCGATCCTGGACGTGCAGGTCAAGCGCCTGCACGAATATAAGCGCCAGCTGCTGTGCGCCATGCTCATCACACACCTGCAGCAGCGCATCCACGACGACCCCGGCGCACCGTTCGTCCCGCGCTCCTTTGTGTTCGGTGCGAAGGCCGCCGCCGGTTACACCGTGGCCAAGCGTATCATCCGCCTGCTGTGTTCCCTGGCGGCGGACGTCCATGCCGATCCGCTCTGCCGCGGGAAGCTGCAGGTCCATTTTCTGGAAAACTACCGCGTCTCCGCCGCCGAAATCCTCATGCCGGCCGCGCAGGTCTCAGAGCAGATCTCCACGGCGGGCAAGGAGGCCTCCGGCACCGGCAACATGAAGCTGATGGCAAACGGCGCCGTGACCATCGGCACGCTCGACGGCGCAAACGTTGAGATGTACGCCCGTCTCGGCGACGAAAACATGTTCCTGTTCGGACTGCGCAGCGAGGACGCGACGCGCCTGCGCGCCACGGGCTATGATCCCGGCGCGGTCTATGCCGCCTCCCCTGCCATCCGCCGCGTGCTCGACCGGTTCAGCCAGGGCTTCTCTGACGGAGAAAGCTACGCGGACCTTGTCTCCCGCCTGCTGTACGGCGGGGACGAATATCTGCTGCTGGCCGACTTTGCCGACTACGTCGCCTGCCACGACCGGATGTACGAAACCATCTGCCGGCCGGAGCGGCGCGCCGCCATCAGTCTGGCAAACATCGCCGAAAGCGGCTACTTCGCCGCCGACCGCGCCGTGGCGCAGTACCGCGACGAGATCTGGCAGCTCTGACGGATAAAACACGCCGGCGGTCCGGGCGTCAGGCTCCGGGCCGCCGGCTCTCTTCGGGTCATCGGTCGCTGGGACCGCAGTCCTCGCCGCCGAAGATCAGATCATCAATATCGGTATCCATACAGTTCCTCCTCACAGTCATATACAGTCAGTATATGCGCAAGGCGCCGATGTATGACTGCTTCTTTGTCCAAAAAAAGCCCGTTCACCCTCCTCCGCCCCGTGCAGTCCACCAAATCCCGGAATAAAACACTTGAAAGCTGACTGCTTGTAGCGTATAATAAAAAAGTATGCTCCGATCTCGGACGATTTCATTCCACAGAAAAGGATGATTGCATCAATGACACCTGAAAACAAGAAAACGCGCCAGGAGATCTATGCGGAAAACGCCAGCCGCAAGCTCGCGGCGAAACAGGAAGAGGAACGCAAACGGAAGCGTTCCAACGCCCGCTATACGATCATCGGCACCATCGTCGTCGTTCTGATCGTGCTCGTTCTGATTCTCAACTCCAACCTGCCCTACCGGGCCACGGCCCTGACGGTCGACGGCGAGAAGTACAGCGTCACCGACGTCAACTATTTCTATTATGGCCAGTATTATGAATTCCGCAACCAGAACGCCTCCTATATCAACTATCTGATCGACGTCAACACGCCGCTCAACAAGCAGCAGTATGATGATGAGACCACCTGGGCCGACTACTTCAAGGATCAGGCCGTTGACGCCATCGAGCAGATGCAGACGCTTTGCGCCGCCGCCGAGGCCGACGGCGTCACCCTCAGCGACGAGAACAAGGCCGCCATCGACGAGTCCATTGAGACGCTCAAGGGCTATGCCAAAACCAACGGCATGTCCCTCAAGCAGTACCTCATCGCTGCCTACGGCCGCGGAACCACGGAAAAGAGCATCCGCAGCATCATGGAAAAGACCTATCTGGCCGCCCAGTACTCCCAGACTGCACTGGACAGCTTCACCTATACGCCGGAGCAGCTCACCGCCTACTACAGCGACCATGCAGACGAGTTTGACACCATTCTCTATGCCTACTACCGCTGCGACGGCAGCATCGACACCGAGGACATGAGCGAGGAAGCGGCCGCTGTTGCAAAGCAGGCTGCCGTCGCCGAGGCACAGGATCTGGCCGACGAGATCATCCTCGCCGCCGGCTCCACCGAGCAGACCTTCACCGACGCGGTGGACGTGCTTGCCAACGACACCATCATCTCCACCTCCTCCCAGGGCAACAACCTCAGCGCCGTTTACGGGGACTGGCTGCTTGACCGCGCCCGTACGGCCGGCAATACCACGGTCATCGACACCGACGACGGCGCATATGTCGTCATGTTCCTCGGCCGCGACAACAACGACTACGAGATGAAGTCCGTCCGCCATATTCTCATTACGGTTGAGGCCAACGACGACGGCATTTACACCGACGAGGCACTGGCCGCTGCAAAGCAGAAGGCCGAGGACGTCCTCGCCGAGTGGAAGGCCGGCGAAGCCACCGAGGACAGCTTTGCCGAGCTTGCCAACCAGTATTCCGAAGACCCCGGCTCCAACGCGAGCGGCGGCCTGTACACCAATGTCGTCAAGCACCAGATGGTCGAGCCGTTTGAGAACTTCTGCTTCAACGAGGATCATACCTACGGCGACACCGCCATCGTCTACGCCGAGTCCGCCCAGTATCACGGCTTCCATGTCATGTACTACGTCGGCGACGCCGGCAACTATGCCGATTCTCTGGCCAAAAACGCCATGCTCAGCGCCGATTACTCCGCATGGGAGGAATCCAAGATGGGCGAGCCTACCGTCGTGCGCGGCGGCGCCATGCGCCGCGTCGGCAACTGAGCCGGACGCACAGGCAGAAACCGCAAACAACAAAAAATTCCATTCGGAGCAATCCGAATGGAATTTTTGCTATGCAAAAGCATAGCAAAAAACAAGATGCGCCATTTTCTCGCCCCTTCGGGGCAACCGAAAATGATGCGCAAAAACTTCATGCGCTCTGGCGTTTGCCCATGATCGTGGTGCGCAATACTGCGCATGAAGTTTTATTTGCACAAATGCCGACAGGCTTTGGAATATTATTTGAAAGGTGGCATCCACATGAGCAGAAAGAACAACCACAGCACCCTCCGGTATCGGTATCGAGGAGGAGACCGGCGCAGACAGAAGCTCAGAAAAACAGAGCAGAAGGCCGCAAAATACCGCCATTTCTACACCCGCGTTGTGTCGCATCAGCCAGGACACCGGGGTATATAGCCATGGCGTGTAGAAGCGAGCCTTATGCACCGGCTGTTCTGGTCAGCACCGAAGGACTTCC
>JALEMS010000072.1 GCA_022768185.1 Clostridiales bacterium
AAGTTCTGCCCCGAATGCGGCGCGAAGAAGCCGGCGGGTATTCCGCAGTACAAGTGTGACAAATGCGGTTGGGAGCCGGATGACCCCGCCCATCCGCCCAAGTTCTGCCCGGAGTGCGGCGATCCCTTTGACGACGGCGACGTTGTCTGAGGAAGCGCCGGATGCTGCCGACTGTTCCCGGAAGCACAAAGCATGCCGGCCGAAAAAACAACAGAGGAAACAACAGGAAGGAGAACCCGCTTTATGGGACTGTTTGATAAAAAATACTGCGATATCTGCGGAGAAAAGATCGGTCTTCTGGGCAATCGCAAGCTGGAGGACGGCAATCTCTGTAAAAATTGTGCAAAGCAGCTCTCGCCCTGGTTCAGCGACCGGCGCGGCAGCACCGTGGAGGAAATCAAGCAGCAGCTGGCAGACCGCGAGGCAAACCGGGAAAAGGTTGCCGCCTTCCGCATCACGCGCACGCTCGGCGAGAACACCCGCGTGCTGCTTGACGAGGACGCCGGCAGATTCATGGTGACGTCGGCCCGTCGGCTGGAGGAGGCCAATCCCGATGTGCTGGATTTTGCAGACGTGACCGGCTGCCGCATGGATGTGAACGAGTCGCGCACCGAGCTGAAGCACCCCGGCCCGGACGGTAAGCAGGTCAGCTACAATCCGCCGCGCTATGAGTATTCCTATGACATTGACGTCATCATCTCCGTCAATAACCCCTATTTCAACGAGATGCGCTTCCGCCTCAACCCCAGCTCCATCCAGATCGACACATCCAGCGGCCGTGTGTTCGGCTCGGCCAACCGGCCCGACCCGGAGCGCAGCATGGAATACCGAAACTACTGCCGGATGGCAGAGGAGATCATCCAGGCGCTGACGCAGGTGCGCGAGCAGGTGCGCGAGACGGCCGCTGCAGCCGCCGCGCCGAAAACGGCGGTCACCTGCCCGTACTGCGGCGCAACCACAACGCCCGACGCCAGCGGCTGCTGCGAATTCTGCGGCGGCGCTGTCAACGGATAAACAGGCGGTGCCGAAAACGTTTGTCATCGCGCAGAAAGGAAAAGCAGGAAAAGGCACCGGCGCGGCTCCTTGCCATCGTAACGGTACCGGGCCTGTGCGCCTGCCGCATCACCGACGGCAAAATGACCATTCTGTGAACGATGCGGACGACCCGTTGGCACGTCCCGTTCGTCCGGCTGTGGAGGCCGCCGATTACGCTGCGGCTCCTGCGGAATGGATGCCCATCGCCTCCTGCATGGTGTTCAACGATCCATAACACAGACACGACCGACACAGAAAAAGAAATCAATCCGGAGGAACTGAATGAAAAGGATTTTTTCCCTTGCTCTGGCGCTGCTGATGCTGATCGGACTGACGGCCTGCGGCAGCAGCGCGCCGGCCGATCCCGCCCTTGGAAAATACTGCGGCGATCAAATGGATATGATGGGCTGGATGTCCATGGACGAGTTCTTTTCCGAAGGCGAAAACTACCTTGAGCTGAAAACCGACGGCAAGGGCGTAGCGTGCATCAACGGCGACGACATAGACATCACGTGGAAGCTTGACGGCGAGAATCTGACCATGGCGCTTGTCGGCCTCGAGGATTCGGAGCGTGCCGGCACGTTGGCCGACGGCGTGATCCTCATCGACCTGTTCGGCATGGATACGATGATGTGCTTCGTCAGGGAAGGCGCAACCGCGCCCAATCTGAGCGCGGGTGCCCCCGGCGATCCCACCTCCGCGGGCGACATGGCCTACATGCGGCAGTGGTGGAGCGGCGACTGGTACGGCTGGTGGCACATTGTCTCGGCTGACGGCAAATATGCCGACATGGAAGGCCTGTGGTGGGACTGCCTGGCCCACATTGATCTGGACGAAAACGGAGCCGGCCGCCTGGAAATCTGGGACGAGGACCTTCCGCGCGGGGACGGCGTGGCCGAAGTGCCGATCCTCGTGGACTCTGTCGACGGCTCCGGTGAAATGGGCACAGCCTTCTCCAGCGGCGGCTGGTTCATGGACAGCGACATGGAGTGGGGCGAATGGTACATCAATCCCGTCGACAGCGCCTTTGAAAACACCATTGAGATCAGCTGCGCCATGATGGCCGACGATGGAAACTATGCATATCACATATACCTGCGTCCGTGGGGCCAGCTCTGGGACGACGTTGAGGCGGAAACGCCCGAGGATGTACCGCCGGGCTACGACAGCTGGTATCTCCCGCTGATCGAGGCCGGAGAGAGCATGCCGGACGAGATCGCGATCCCCGTTGCATAAACTCCGGCCGGCGGCCTCGGGCTGTCAGCAGCAATAGCAGATGGCAGGCTCTCTGTGGGTGTCTCCGGACGGGACACCGGCGGGGGCCTGTTGTCCACCCGGAAACGAACCGATCAGAAAAGGAGTAATACACATATGCCAGCACAGGTAACAAACTATCAGTGCCCGTCGTGCACCGGCCCGCTGCATTTTTCCGGCAGCTCCGGCAAGCTGGAGTGCGAATACTGCGGCACGGCCTTTGACGTGGCCGAAATTGAGGCGCTGTACGCAGAGAAGGAAACGAAGGCCGCTGAGGCGCAGCAGGCTGCCGAAAAAAAAGCGGCCGAGGCGGAACGGCCCGGAGAAGAGAGCGACTGGGATCTCTCCGGACTGAGCGACGACTGGGGCGCAGACGCAGACGGAATGCGTGCCTACAGCTGCCCGAGCTGCGGTGCGGAGTTGATTTGCGATGCGTCCACCGCCGCCACCTCCTGCCCTTACTGCGGCAATCCTTCGGTGGTGCCGGGGCAGTTTTCCGGCACGCTCAGGCCGGATTTCGTCATTCCCTTCAAGCTGAATAAGAAAGAGGCCATTGCCGCGCTGAAGCAGCACTATAATAAGAAGCCCTTCCTGCCCAAAAGCTTCTCCCGCGAAAACCACTTGCAGGAAATCCGCGGCATCTATGTCCCCTTCTGGCTGTTCGACGGCGAGGCGGAGGGCGATGCGCAGTATGCGGCAACCCGCTCCCGCACCTACCGCTCCGGCGACCAGGAGATCACCGAGACCGAGCATTACCAGGTATACCGCGCCGGCTCAGTCACCTTTGAAAAGGTGCCGGTAGACGCCTCCTCAAAAATGCCGGACGATCACATGGACTCCATTGAGCCGTTCGATTACGGCGAGATCAAGCCCTTCTCCACAGCGTATTTACCCGGCTATCTGGCAGACCGGTATGACGTAACGGTTGAGCAGAGCCGCGAGCGCGCGGATCAGCGCTGTGTCAGCACGCTGACCTCGGCGCTGCGGAGCACGGTCCAGGGCTATGACAGCTGCGTTCCCACGGGCGGGAGCACAACGCTCCGGCGCGGCAAGGTGCATTATGCGCTGCTGCCGGTGTGGATACTCAACACCAAATGGGACGGCAAGGAGTTCCTCTTTGCCATGAACGGCCAGACCGGCAAGCTTGTGGGCGATCTGCCGATGAGCTGGGGGAAATTCTGGGCAACCTTCGCCGCGATCGCCGTCCCGCTGATGGCGATCGGCACGGCGATGGTTGTGGCGCTGCTGCGATAAGGAGGGACACGGCATGAAAAAGAAACTGATTTGTCTGGCGCTGGCGGTGCTGCTGGCCCTGTCCCTGTGCGTTCCGTCCCTGGCGGCGGAGGAATACGGCGTGATCTACGACGAGACGGAGGTGCTCAATTCTCCGTCCGTGACGTATCTGGGCGAGCAGCTGCTCCCCATGATCAGCGAGCAGTTCGGCATCGAGCTGCGGGTGGACGTCCTGACGGTGATGGACTACGATTCCGTTGAAGAGGCCGCCGAGGCCATCTACGATGCTTACGGCTACGGCTTCCGAGACGACAGGCGCGGCCTGGTGCTGACGATCCTGATGGAGCCTTCCGGCAGCACCTATGCGATGGAGGACGGCAACTGGTGCGTCTATCTCGGCGGCACGGACAACAGCCTGCGCGAGGGCGGACTGGACACAAAGGCCACGCTTGCCGTGGCGCCCTATATGGCGGAGCAGGCATGGAACGGTGACGATCTGACCGTGAGCGCCACGGCGCTTTCCCAGGCGACAGAGGCCATGGCCAACGCCGTGCTGGATTATTTCGGCGGCGAAACGGAGCCGGACGCTCCTGCGGAACCGGCGGTCGGCCCGGAGGAAGGAACCGAGCCGGACGCCGACACGTCGCTGGGATACGTGGTTGACGCCGCCAATCTGCTCACCTATGAGCAGTGGGCGCAGCTGGAACTGCTTGCTGAGGAGATCTCGCTCCGCCACGGCGTTGGCGTATACATCGTCACGGTGGATGACTATACCGATTACGGCACCGGCGGGGTTTTTGACGTGACCACGCAGATCTATCACGGCTATGACTTCGGAGTGGGCAGCGAACGGAACGGTGCGATGCTGCTTCTGAGCATGGGAAGCCGTGAGTATGCCACCTTCTTCTACGGCGAAAAGACGGAATACGCCTTCGACAGCTATGGACAGAAAAAGCTGGAAGACTCGTTCCTGGACAAATTCGGAGAAAACGACTGGTACGGCGGCTTCACGGACTACCTGGACGCCTGCGAGGATTATCTGACCCAGGCGGAGGCGGGCAAGCCGGTGCGTGCCCCGCTCACGGGGTCGATCGGTCTGGTCATTGTGCTGGCCTGCCTGGCTTCGCTTGCCGTCTGCATGTCGCTTAAGCGGCGAATGAAAACAGTCCGGCAGAAGGCGGAAGCCAACGAATATGTCTGCGGCAGCCTTGCGCTGACAGCAAGCGACGATCGCTACACCCATACCACCGAGACCCGCCGCACCATTGAGAACAGCTCGTCCTCCGGCTCCTCCAGCCACACCGGCGGCGGCGGAAGCGGCCGCAGCGGCTCCTTCTGACAGAGGAGCTGCGTGAATATCAAGCTTCCGCAGACATTCGGATGGCAGTGACAACCGCGACCTATGTGCAGACGGCTGCGCATGCCATGCCGCCTACATCGCGATCCCGATGGGTGTCCTGCTGCCGGCGACCGGTTTTTTCGCCCGGATCCCCGCAGCTGGGAAGAAAAAACAACAGAGGAGAGGTTCCAAAACATGAAGCAACTTCGAGTTTCCCGCCTGGCCGCAGCGCTGCTGAGCCTGACGCTGGCGCTGAGTCTCGCGGCCTGCGGCGGCCGGGGCGGCACACTGCCGGAAGGCGATACCCCGCCCCCGACCGGAACACTGAAGCAGGACAAGGGCGTCAAAAACGACCGTGTCCAGCAAGAAGCGGGCACAAAATACAGCCAGGAAGCGCTGGCGGCGCTGGATCTGCTGTACCAGTGCATGGAGGCGGAGCCGCAGCTCGTCTTTGCCGCAGCCTATCTCGGATACAGGGACGCCGGCGAGACAGCCGGCCTGTCGGACTGGCTGATGGATAACGTCCCCGGCCTCACGGCTGGAATGCCCTTCCTTCAGGAGATTCCGGAATCATGCGTTCTGGGCGGGGATTCCGGCGAGCTTTACTGCATCGTACCCCGGCCCGGGGAGACCTCCATGACAGTCAACCGCATCCAATGGGAATCGACCGGCAACGGCGTCGAGCCGTCTGCTGAGGAGATTCTCTACCGCAGCGAGCAGGCCGAGCCGGTGCTGGTGTTCTGCCGCTATGAGCAATTCCGGGACGAACCGAACGTGGAAATTCAGGTCGTCAACGATCACGGCGCAGCGCTGACCTGGTATCCGCTGACGGATCCGGAATACGGCGCCTTTGTCCTGCCGACCGACGAAAACGATGCGCCGCTGATTCTGGACTTCAGCCGCTTCGGCGACGTCGGCGAACCGGACCCGGAGGGAGACTGGTGGCTGCCGCCCACGGACGAGGGGCTGGCAGATACCTGCTGGGTCTGTGAGTACTGGTCCATGGAGCTGCGCCGTGGCGGCGGGGATCCGGAATATGCCGGCACAGCGGAGATTTACCACCGCTTTGAGGACACGCAGGAGGAGCAGCTGTTCTATTCCGGCGTCTGGCGGATGGAGGATGACTGCCTGCGTCTGGAGCTTTCCGCCGGCGTGGGGTCTTCTCACAGCGGCAGCTATCCGGTGCTCATCGACCCCTCCGGGGAGCAGCTGTACATTCAGCAGGCACGGGACGGCATGTGTCCGCCCTTCTTTGACGAGGATATGACCTCCATGAGTCTGGCGCTGAGCTACGGCTGAAAGTACGGTCCCGTTTGACAGCGCCCGTCTTCCCCTTCCCGAACAACACGGAGCCGTCGGCTATGCCGGCGGCTCCATGCTTTTGCCGGGCCGCCGGCTCCGACGCCTGTCCCACGCTCCGGCCACAACATCCGGGTGAAGCAAAGTCCTCTGAAACGTCCCCCGGACACATTGATTCAAACAGGAAGGTGCGTCACTCCGGCATTTTTTCTATTGAACCGCAGTCTGGGATGTGATATGGTTAGCATATATTCCAAAGTTTTGCATTCCCCGCAAAATCCGCGCCCCCAAACAGAAGGAGAATACAACATGGACCTGAATTTACGGAAAAACTGCGCCTATCTGCTCGCCTGCCCCACCAGTATGGGCGTGCGCATCACGCCGGACGACCGTATGGCCGTGCAGAACAGCAACCATTTTTACCTGCAGGCCACCAGCGCCGAGACCAACGTGCTCAACGTGGCCGCCTCGCTGGGCAAGCCGTGCCTTGCACTGACCAAGTTTGTCAAGGGCAGCCCCATCGCCGCCTTCATCCAGAGCCAGCTGCGCGCGCGCGGCATCTCCTACGCCGGCGCCGAGGTCGACCAGGGCGGCCCCTGGGGATACCGGCATCAGTTCAACATCGCCGATTCCGGCTTCGGTCTGCGCGCTCCCCGCGTCTGGAACGACCGGGCCGGCGAGGTCGGCCGGACGCTGCGCATCACGGAATTTGATATCGAGCACATTTTCGGCACGCAGGGCGTCGGCATTCTGCACCTGTCCGGCCTCATCGCCGCCATGAGCGAGGAGACCACGCGCTTCTGTCTGGAGCTGGCGCAGGCCGCAAAGCAGTACGGCACGCTTGTCAGCTTCGACCTCAACTACCGCGCCTCCTTCTGGAAGGGGCGGGAGGACGAGCTGCGCGCCGCCTTCGACCGGCTGGCCGGTCTGGCCGACGTGCTGGTGGGCAACGAGGAGGACTTCCAGCTCTGCCTCGGCTTTGCCGGACCGGAGGCCGGCGGCAGGGCGCTCTCGGGCAAGATCGACCGGTTTCAGGACATGGTCACGCGCGTAAGCCGCCGCTATCCCAACGCGCGTGTGTTCGCCACGACGCTGCGGCAGGTGGTCAGTGCAAACGAGCATCTGTGGGGCGCGCTGATGCTGGCCGACGGCCAGTGGTTTGTCGAGCAGCCGCGGCCGATCCCGGTGCTCGACCGCATCGGCGGCGGCGACGGCTTCACCGGCGGCCTGCTGTACGGGCTGCTGCAGGGCTGGCAGGCAGAGCAGTGCCTGCAGTTCGGGTGGGCCTGCGGCGTGCTGGCGGCAAGCAGTCTCAACGATTATGCCGAGCCTGCCGACGAAAAGCAGGTCTGGGACATTTACGCCGGCAATGCCCGCGTACAGCGATAAGGAGGCAGACATGAAACAGGCAGACATCGGACTCATCGGCCTGGCCGTGATGGGCGAGAACCTCGCCATGAATATGGAATCCAGGGGCTTTACCGTCGCCGTCTACAACCGCACGGCTGAAAAGGTAACACGCTTTGTGGAAGGACGCGCCGCCGGAAAGCACATCGTCGGCACATACTCGCTGCAGGAGCTGGCAGACAAGCTTGCCCGCCCGCGCAGGATCATGCTGATGGTGCGCGCCGGCGATGCGGTCGATCAGCTCATCGACGCGCTTCTGCCCCTTCTGGACGACGGCGACGTCATCATCGACGGCGGCAACAGTCATTTCCCGGACACCATCCGCCGCACCGCCTACGTGGAGCAGCACGGCAAGCTCTACATCGGCGTGGGCGTCTCCGGGGGCGAGGAGGGCGCGCTGCACGGGCCTTCCCTGATGCCCGGCGGCTCCCCTGCGGCGTGGCCCCTGGTGCAGCCGATCTTCCAGGCCATCTGTGCCCGCTCCGACGGCGAGCCGTGCTGCGACTGGGTTGGCGAAAACGGCGCGGGCCACTTTGTTAAGATGGTGCACAACGGCATTGAATACGGCGACATGCAATTGATCTGCGAGGCGTATCAGCTCATGCGCGACGGACTGGGCCTGACGGCGGATGAGCTGCACGGCGTGTTCGCCGCCTGGAACAAAACGGAGCTGGACAGTTACCTCATCGAGATCACACGCGACATTCTTGCCCGCCGGGACGAGGCCGGCGCGCCCGTGCTCGACTGCATCCTCGACACCGCCGGCCAGAAGGGCACCGGCAAGTGGACGGCCATCTCCGCGCTGGACGAGGGCGTACCGCTGACGTTGATCGGCGAGGCGGTGTTCGCCCGCTGCCTGTCGGCCAGGAAGGAAGAGCGCGTGGAGGCGGCAAAGCGCTTTCCGAAACGCATCCCCCCCTTCACGGGCGACCGGACAGCCTTCATCGAGTGCATCCGTCAGGCGCTGTACGCCAGCAAGATCGTCTCCTACGCGCAGGGATACGCCCTCATGCGCAATGCCGCGAGGACCTACGGCTGGAACCTCAACTACGGCGGCATCGCTCTGATGTGGCGCGGCGGCTGCATCATCCGCAGCGCCTTCCTCGGAAAGATCAAGCAGGCCTACGAAGCCGATCCCGCTCTGGAAAATCTGCTCCTGGACGGTTATTTTTCCGGGACGATCGAAAAGCTGCTGCCCGCCTGGCGCGAGACGGTAGCCTGGGCGGTGAAGGCCGGTATTCCGACCCCTGCGCTCTCCTCCGCGCTCAACTATTTTGACGGCTACACCACCGAGCGCCTGCCGGCCAACCTTCTGCAGGCGCAGCGGGATTATTTCGGCGCGCACACCTACGAGCGCGTCGACCGGCCGCGCGGCACGTTCTTCCACACGGACTGGACGGGCCACGGCGGCCACACCACCGCCAACCCCTACACGGCATAATCGCGCTGCCGCTGGGCATGCGCCCGGCGGCAGGCCGCAGGTTCAGGAGGTTTCCCCTTGGAACGATATCTTTACGCCAAGAGCGATGCAGGCCTGTCCCCGGACGAGCTGCGCGCAGCGCTTCTGGAGATGCTGGACGCGCGCGGGCCGCTGCGCCGCGTGCTCATCATCCCGCCGGATTTCACCCGCTACCATTCCAACGCCGGCTTTCTCACCAATGTATGCTATCACGCACTGACGGCGCGCGGCTGCGCAGTGGACGTGCTGCCGGCGCTCGGCACGCACGACCCGGTCAGCCGCGCGCAGGCCGCCGTGATGTTCGGCGACATTCCGTATGAGGCGTTTATCCCGCACAACTGGCGCACCGACGTGGTGAAGCTCGGCGAGGTTCCCGCCGCTTATCTGGAGGAGATCACCGAAGGGCTGTGGCACGAGGCGGTGGATGTGGAGATCAGCCGCCGCGTGATGGACGGGGGATATGATCTCATTCTCTCATTCGGACAGGTCGTCCCGCACGAGGTCGTCGGCATGTCCAATCACGCGAAAAACCTGTTTGTCGGCGTCGGCGGCCACGATATGATCAACAAAAGCCACATGGTCGGCGCGGTCTACGGTCTCGAACGCATGATGGGACGCGACCGGACGCCCGTGCGCAGAATTTTTGACTACGCCTTCGAGCAGTTTCTCAAGGACCGGCCCATCGTCTTCGGCCTGACCGTCACCACCGCCCCCGAGGGCCGCATCCGCACGCACGGCCTGTTTCTCGGCGAGGACCGCCGCTGCTTCGAGGCCGCCGTCGCACTGGCCCAGCAAAAAAACATCTGCTTTGTTGAGCATGGCATCCGCACCTGCGTGGCCTATCTCAACCCGGACGAATTCAAAAGCACCTGGCTGGCCAACAAGGCCGTCTACCGCACGCGCATGGCCATTGCCGACGGCGGCCGTCTCATCGTACTGGCCCCGGGCGTGGCGAAGTTCGGCGAGGATCCGCAGGCCGACGCGCTCATCCGCAAATACGGCTACCGCGGACGGCTGCACACCCTCACGCTGCTCAAGCAGCCCGAATGCGCCGACCTGCGCGCCAACCAGAGCGCTGCCGCGCACCTGATCCACGGCTCGCCGGACGGCCGCTTTTCCATCACCTACGCGGTGAAAGCCATATCGCAGGCGGAGATCGCCTCCGTCGGCTACGAGTCCGCAGACTATGACGAGATCACACAGCGTTATGATCCGGCCAGGCTCTCCCCCGGCTATAACAAGCTGCCGGACGGCGAGTCGGTTTATTTCATTCCCAATCCGGCGCTGGGCCTGTGGATCAACCGGGAGAAATTCTGATGGACGTCAAGCTGATTTTCCTCGATCTGGACGGCACGCTGCTCGACAGCCGCAAGCAGATCTCTAAAAAGAATTACGACACGCTCGCCCGCGCCGCCGCGCACGGCATCCACATTGTCCCCTGCACGGGCCGGTTTTACAACGGCATCCCGGAAAACGTACGCGCGCTGCCGTTCGTGCGCTACGTCGTCACCGTCAACGGCGCGCAGATTCTCGATACGAAGACCGGGCAGGCCCTCGTCCGCGAGGAGATCGCCCCGGAGCAGGCCGAGCGCGTTTACGACCGGCTTGACGCCCTGCCCGTCATCTACGACTGCTTCGTCGACGGCGCGGCCTATATGGACGCGCGCTTTTACGCGCAGATTGACGACTATATCACCGAGCCGTCCGTTCGCAGCATGGTCAAGGCGCTGCGGCAGCCGGTGCCGGATTTCCGTGGGCTGATGCGCAGCAGGCACGCCGCCGTACAGAAGATTCAGATGTTCTTCCGCGACCAGACGCAGCGGCACGCCGCCTGGGCCGCGCTTGCACAGGTCTTTCCGGAGCTGAATGTCACCAGCTCCATCTCCAACAACGTGGAACTGACGGCAAAGCGCGCCAACAAGGGCGATGCGCTGCGCTTTCTCTGCCGCCTGTGCCGCGCGCAGCCGCAGCAGGCGCTGGCCTTCGGCGACAGCGACAACGACCGGCCCATGCTTGAGGCCGGCTTCGGCGTGGCCATGGCAAATGCCGACGAAGCGCTGCTGCGTGCAGCCGATTACGTCACCGCCAGCAATGACGAAGACGGTGTGGCCGCCGCCATTGTGCACTTTTGCACAGAAATTTCCGAAGCCGGCGCGGGCAGGACTTGACATCTCTGCCAGACGGCAAGTAAAATAAAGGCAGAAAGCATGCACGGATCCTCTGAGCCGATATCACACGCCTCGTTCGCGCTCTCCACTGCAAAGCGCGCCGGGCCGACAATGGAAGGAGATACGCGCAGGGGCTTGCGCTGCGGCAGTGTGGAGACCTGCCGCAATACGGACGGAGCCGCTCCGCCGTGAGGCCGCCGGAATGCCGGCACAGCCAAAGCCCGCCCGTTATGGCAGAAGTAACGCTGAAAAATATCATGAAGGTCTATCCGCGCCATGAGAAAAAGGCCGGAAAGCAGAAGCACGCCGCGCCCCTCAAGGCCAGTCCGCAGGTCACGAGCGAGGGCGTTGTCGCCGTGCAGCAATTTTCGCTGGATATCGCCGACAAGGAATTCATCGTTCTGGTCGGCCCGTCCGGCTGCGGCAAGTCCACCACGCTGCGCATGGTGGCCGGTCTCGAGGAGATCACCTCGGGCGAGCTGTATATCGACGGCAAGCTGATGAACGACGCGGCTCCGAAGGACCGCGACATTGCCATGGTCTTCCAGAGCTACGCGCTCTATCCGCATATGACGGTGTATGACAACATGGCCTTTTCCCTCAAGCTCAAGAACGAAAAAAAGGACGTCATCGACAAAAAGGTACGTGAGGCTGCCGAAATCCTGGAGATCACCGACCTGCTCAACCGCAAGCCGAAGGCGCTCTCCGGCGGCCAGCGCCAGCGCGTAGCCATCGGTCGCGCGATCGTGCGCGATCCGAAGGTCTTCCTCATGGATGAGCCGCTCTCCAACCTCGACGCAAAGCTCCGCAACCAGATGCGCGCCGAGATCATCAAGCTGCGTCAGCGCATCGACACCACGTTTATCTACGTCACGCACGACCAGACCGAGGCCATGACGCTGGGCGACCGCATCGTCATCATGAAGGACGGCTTCATCCAGCAGATCGGCACGCCGCAGGAGGTCTTCGACCATCCGGCAAATCTGTTCGTCGCCGGCTTCATCGGCATGCCGCAGATGAACTTTTTCGACGCCGAGCTGCGCTGTGAAAACGGCGCATACACCGTGTGGCTGTGCGGCATTCCCATTGCGCTCAGTGAAAAGCGCATGGCCGCGCTGAAGGCCCGCGCGCCGCAGCCCGGCTCCGTCATCCTCGGCGTTCGCCCGGAGCACATCACGCTGGCCGACCAGGGCATTGAGGCAAAGGTGGACGTCTCCGAGATGATGGGCAGCAGCGTGCACCTGCACCTGAACGTGCAGGGTGCAGACGCCGTCGTCATCGTGCCCACGCTGGAGCTGAACACCGAGCTGGCCTACGGGCAGGTGCTGCACCTGGCCTTCAATCCGGACAGTCTGCACCTGTTTGACAAGCAGACCGAGCTGTCGCTGCTGTAACGCGCCGGTACCCATATACAGAAGCCCCGCGCGCTCCCAAAGGAAGCGCGCGGGGCTTCTGCGTTCTTTGTTTTCACCCGAGCACCGCGCCGAACACGCGGAACACCCGCTCCGGATCAATGCGGAGCGGAGGATACGCCGGGTTGAGCGAGACGAGCGCGGCATGGTCGCCCTCGTCGTGGAACACCTTGCAATAGGAGCAGCCGTCGTAAAACACGACGCCGATCTCGCCGCTGTGCAGCGTCTGACAGGCACGCACCCAAACGGTCTGCCCGTCGAAAAAGCGCGGCTGCATGCTGTCTCCGGCAATGCGCACGCCGAAGTCCGCCGCCTGCGGCACCTCGCTGCCCACCTGCTGCAGCTCGTAGTCCGAGTCCTCCAGCACCTGCCCGGTACCTGCAGAGACGCCCATGCTGTATACGCGGATGCTGCGCAGCGCCGGCGTGTCCGCCCCGTCGGAAAACAGGCCGCTGGCGGCAAGGATCCGGGCATATTCCTCCACCTTGCGCCGCCCCTCGGCATTGAGCGAGCTGGCCGGGCCATGCAGCGGACGGCCCGTGAAGGTCTCCAGCACGTCCTGCACCTTCAGAATGCGGCAGAGCACCAGAAACTGCGCGGCATTCGGCTGCGTCTGTCCGGTCTCCCACTTACTGATGGCCTGATTGGTCACGGCAATGCCGTTCATGCGCAGCAGGGTTGCCAGCTGCGCCTGCGAATAGCCGGCACGGCGACGCAGCGCCGCCAGCGTCGGGCCGATGCTTGCTTCCATGTCTGTCTCCCTTCAGTCCGCCGCGCGGCGGCGCAGTACATCCTCCACGCGCCCGGTTCCGGGCACGACGCGCGGGCAGCGTGCGCCCAGCAGCGCACCGAGCGAGGACCCGGCGTCCCACATGCCGAGGATCGGCAGCGGCTTCCCTGCGCGGAAGGCGCGCAGCCTGCCGCACAGTGCAGCGCGCTGTGTCCCGTCCAGCGGCGTCTCGCCCTCCCCCGTCTCATCCGTCAGCCACAGGAAGGCCGCGCCCCGGGCGATGCAGGCGTCCGGCAGCGTGCCGTCGGCAAGACATCCCGCCGTTTGGATCGTGCAGCGGCACCAGTCGGCATAAAGCAGTCCCCGCGCACGCAGCAGCGCCGCCGCACGGTCGGCCGCTTCGTCCTGCGCCGCAGCCGTGCCCAGCACGGGGATGAGATTGCCCACACGGGCAATGCCGGCTGCCGCCGCCTCATCGACCGCCGAGGCCGGTGTAAAAACAAAAAACAGCGTCTGCGGATGCGCAAAGCACAGCGTCAGCAGCTCACGGCGCACACCCTGCGGCGCCTCCAGCACAAACGCGCCCACGCCAAGCGCCAGGCCCTGACACACCGCGGCGTCCAGCGCAACGGCGGAAACGTCCTCCCCCGCCGCCAAACGCAGTCCCCAGGGGATGACGCAGTCGAGCGTCTGCGCCCTTTCCCGGCGCGTCTCTGCGCCGAGCACCCCCGCCTCGATCACGCCTACCTCAAACAGGCGGCGCATACAGGCCGGGCTCACCCGCCGCCACAGGGCACAGTAGCAGCGATACCAGTTGTCCTCCGGGTTTTTGAAATGGCTGCGCATGGATGTGAGAAAGGCCTGCACGGCAGGCTTGTCCCTGCCCACCAGCTCCTGCACTGCCTCGAGCAGGCGGTGGACATTCGCCTCCGGGGCCTTTTCCAGATGTGCGTAGGCCGCACGCAGCGCGGATACGCGCAGCCTGCTTTTCAGGTTCACAGTAATCCTCTCCTTTGAGCAGAGCCCTCAGACGGAAACGTCAAAGTCCTCCGGCAGGATCTCCATCAGCTGCTCGCGTGTCGGCGCCTCCAGCGCCACGACACGGTCGGCCTGCCGGGCCACAACGTTTTCAAAACGGTTCCTCACGTCGCGGCCGTTGCCGAAGTTGTCCCCGCGGTTTTCGTACAGCGTTTCAAACAACGCCGCGGCGCGCGCCTCCGCCTCCGGCGTGAGCGTATAGCCGTTCTTTTTGCAGCGCATGCGGAACATGTCCAGCAGCTGCCCGGCGTTGTAATCCGGAAAGTACAGATATTTGTTGAAGCGCGACTCGAGGCCGGGGTTCGAGTCGATGAATTTCTCCATCGGCTCGTCGTACCCCGCCACGATCACCACCAGATCGTCCCGATGATCCTCCATCGCCTTGAGCAGCGTCTCGATGGCCTCGCGGCCGAAGTCGTTCTCGCCGCCGGAGGCCAGCGAATACGCCTCGTCGATGAACAGCACGCCGCCCAGCGCGCTCTGAATGACCTGCTGGGTCTTCAGCGCTGTCTGCCCGACATAGCCTGCCACCAGGCCCGACCGGTCAACCTCCACCAGCTGTCCCTTGCTCAGCGCGCCCACTGCCGCATACAGACCGCCCAGCAGGCGGGCAACGGTGGTCTTTCCGGTGCCGGGATTGCCGAGGAAGACCATATGCAGGCTCATGGCGCTGTTTGGCAGGCCGTGACTCTCGCGCAGCCTGCGCACCTTGACCAGGTTGATCAGGCTCTTTACCTCTTTTTTGATCTCGTCGAGGCCGATCAGCTCATCAAGCTGCGCCATCAGCTCATCGAGCGATGGCTTCGGCGGCTGCTCCTGCTGCTGTGCAGCGGCGGCAGCGGCAGGCGTCTGCGACCCGGGCGCACCGGCTGTTCCGGCCTGCGGCACATGGCTGAGAAAGCCCGCCTCCCCACTGGTGACAAACTCGCGCGGGTCGAGCGCGGCACGCGAACGGCGCACGCCCGCGCTGTCACATACCGCCGTCAGCCCGTCGACGCACTCGGTGATATACTGCGCCTCGCCCATGCTCACATCGTCGTCCACCGCAGCCAGGTACAGCAGGATGTTCGTCACCATGCGCACGAACACGCGCGACAGGTCGCTGCCCGCACGCTGATCCTTTTCCGCCAGCTCCCAGAAAAACAGCGGCGGCAGCGGCCGTTCGGCCCGGCATACCATGCCCGTCAGCTGCCAGAGCAGACACGACGGAGACGGCTGTCCCTTTGAGCAAAGCTGATTGTATGCGTCGCAGTGCGCCTGCGTCACCGCGCCGGAATGGCCCCACAGCCCCAGCGCGCAGCTGCGCAGATATTCGTCGAGCGGCCGCGTCAGCGAGCGGCCCGCCGCCTTGTAAAAGGCCTCGGTATTGGCCAGATAGGTTTTGTGCAGCTCCTCCGGGGAGCGCTTCCAGGTGCTCGGCATCGTCCTTCTCCTTCGGCTTAGTTCGCCCGGCGGTCAGGCAGTTGCGTCGCGGTAGGCATCTGCAGCATCGCGGAGCATGGCCATACAGCCGTCGTGCGTCTGGGCATAATCTCCCGTCCAGAGAAATACATCCGGAACGGAGAAGCCCGTCTCGCGCACGCCGGCAAAGAAGGCGGCATAGGCCGCGTCGTAGGCGTCCGCATCCGCCGGCTCGCCGGCGACGGTGCACGCGCTGCCCGTGCTGTCAAGCGTGACGGGATCATAGGTGTCCCGGCGGTACATCAGGCTCTCCAGCGTAAGCAGCCCGTCGGCATCGCAGCCGAAGCGGATCAGCTCCCTCCAGGAGAAATCCAGCGCGCCGTTTCCGGATTCGGCAAGGTAAAACTGCGTGCCGTCCGCCGGATCCTCCAGCAGACGGAAGCTGGCCGCGCCGTTGGCGTTCACGGCGATCTCGCCGGCCTGCTTCCCCGCGCGCACCGGCAGCTGATCGAGCAGCGTCTCGTCAAAGCTGCAGCTGACGCACACCGGCTCGTCGCCATCCAGATCAAAGAAGCTCACGCCCATCGCGGCAGACGCGCCCGCGTCATATACCAGCAGCTCCGGCGTCCCGTCCCGGTCAAGGTCGAGGAAGGCAAAGCCGCTGATCTGCCCGCAGGCCG
>JALEMS010000029.1 GCA_022768185.1 Clostridiales bacterium
GTTAGAACGCTAGCCTGTCACGCTAGAGGTCGACGGTTCAAGTCCGTTCTGGGTCGCCAATGCTGCTATAGCTCAGTCGGTAGAGCGCATCCTTGGTAAGGATGAGGTCCCCAGTTCAAATCTGGGTAGCAGCTCCAGAAAAATGCCTGACGCATCTGCGTCAGGCTTTTTTCTTGGGAATGCGCACGGCGGAAAAACGCCCGCGCGCGGCCGCTGCCTCTTGCTTCTGCCGGGGGGGTGTGCTACAATACGGTTACAATCGGAACCAGCACGCCGGGAAGCCGGACTGGGGGAATGGGGTGAAAAGCCCCGCGAGCGGGTCACTGTGAAGCCTCCGCGAGAGGATAAGTCAGAATGCCCAGGCTGTGTTTGATTGCTCCTGCCCACACCGGGAGCCGTCGTTTCTGAGGGGAGTACTGCGCCCCTCTGCGTCTGTACGGCCCGCGTTGCGGGCAGGTACGGACGTTTTTGTTTTAAACAAGGAGGAGAAGCGATGAAAAAGCGCGCGGCGTCCCTGCTGCTGTGCCTGGTGCTGCTGTGCCTGCTGCTGCCTGCGGCTGCGCTGGCGGCGGACACATTGGATGTGGCCATGGCAGACTGTACACGGATCGGGTCTTATACCGATGCGGAATACCCGGTTTATTATTACGCGCCGGAGGAAGCGGGGCCGGCGGCGTCCGTCCGCTTTCCGGATTTTTCCGGCTCGATGGGTCCGGAGAGCATGATCGCCTCGGTCTGCGGCAATGCGTATGTCTCCGCAGCCGACACCGCCCCCATCAGCGACGATTATCTTGCCGGGGACTGGGCGGACCGCTCGGACAGCGACTGGACGCCGGCAGCCGGCTGGGAAACGCTGGATTTCACCGGCTGCCACGTTTACTGGCTGATGGACGACCATTATGATACGTATTATTTCGTCCTGCGCCTGCCCGACGAGCCGGCTCCGGCGTATCCCTTCGCCTCCGCCGCCGGTACGGTGAGCCGGGTGACGGAAAACGGCTACGCCTATGACACCGACTGGGACGGGAAGCCGGACGCCCGGGCCGATCTGTACACCGTTTCCGTGCCCTTCGGCACGCAGGCGGACACGCTGACCTTCTCCGAGGCGCGCATTGCCTACTGCTATGACGCGGACGGCGTGTATCTGTCATCCTGCGCCGCCGATGCGCAGGCCGGCTACGCCGACAACGGCCAAACCGGCGAGACGGCTGCCTGCGTGCGTCTGACGCAGGCCGGCGCGCTCCCGGCCCGCGTCGTCGTGCAGACGCCGTACACGGCCGAATGGAAGTCGGACACGCTGTATGCCGTGCAGTATGAATACACGCATACCTTTACCGTGAAGGTGGACGGACTGGTCATGACCGGCGTCACCGCCAGCCCGAACGCCTACCGCTATTATGATTCTTATCACCAGACCACCACCACCGTGATGGTCTATACCGTCGCCGTCCCGCAGGGGACGAAGACGGCGGAGCTGTACACCGGCGACAACGTGCTGCTGTACAACTACGATGCCGACGGCAATTATCTGGCCGGCTGGTATACGGGCGAGGCCATGTACACCGGCGGGACCGTCGCCACGGTGACGCTCGACAGCAACGGCGACGGAAAAACAGACTTCGTTCAGGTGCAGACGCCGTATGACACAGCCTGGAATTCGACGCTGCTGTACGCCGTCACCTTTGACGACGGCACGTCCGGCGGCACGACGCCCGCCGGCCCCACCGGGAACGCCACCGTCGACGGCCTGCTGACGGGCATCTCTGCCGCCAACACGGAAAACGCCGGCCAATGGTGGATCACGGACATGGCGGCCTATGCCGCCGCCTTCCCGGACGCAGCCGCCAAAACCACGGCCGCCGCCCGGCAGGCGGCTGTCAACCGCGCCATCGACGCGGCCGGCAAGCACGGCGCATCCGACACGGACTGCGCCATGGCCATTCTTGCGCTGACCGCGTCCGGGGCGGACCCGGAGAAGCTTTACCGCGTTAACAGCAACACGCCCTTCAGCGCCGTCGAGGCCCTCAGCGCCGCGGCGCATTCGGAAAGCCCCTGGAGCGCGCCCTATACCCTCATGGCGTATCATCAGGGCGATTACGCCGGAACGGAAGACTATGAAGCGGCGCTCGTCCGCGCGCTGCTCGACAGCCAGCAGGCCGACGGCAGCTGGGAGGAATACGGGACCGTCGACACCACGGCCAACGTTCTGGCGGGCCTGGCCTTCTATGCCGGCGACGCGGAGGTGGATGCGGCGATCGAAAAGGCCGTCGCGTACCTGAGCGGACAGATGCGGCCCGACGGCACCTTTGACGGCGGGTACGGTGCAAACGCCAACTCCACGGCGATGGTCATTGTGGGACTTGCCGCCGCCGGGGTCGACCCCGCAACGGATGCCCGCTTTGTGCACAACGGCGTTTCCGCGCTCGACGGGCTGCTGTCTTTCGCGCTGGCGGATCACTCCGGCTTCGGCTATCAGAGCAGCGCATCCTACAACGACTCCGCCACCGAGCAGGGCTTCCGCGCGCTCATCGCGGCTGCGCAGGTGCGCAGGACCGGCGCGGCGTACAACGTGTACGATTTCAGCGCCAACGCCGTCTCCCCGGCCCATGCCACCGGCAGCGGCAGCACGCAGTCGCCGGAGCCGTCCACAGGCGATACCATCACCGTCACGGTCACGGTCAAGGCCACGGACGGCTATTGGCTCAATCACAACAAGGTCACCCTCCCCGGCGACGGCGCGACGGTTTACCATGCCTTTGTCAAGGCCCTGGAGCGCGCCGGTATGACACAGACCGGCGCGGAGGACGGTTATGTCCGCTCCATCACGAAGAACGGCGTGACGCTGGCGGAGTTCGGCGGCGGCGAAAATTCCGGCTGGCTCTACAAGGTCAACGGCAAGCTGCCCGATGTAGGGCTGACCGAATACGATCTTTCGGACGGCGACCGGATCCTGTGGTATTACACCGTCGACTGGACGAGGGACCCCGACGCAGGCAAATACGCAGAGCCGGAAATCACTCCCGTGACGCCCCCCGTCCCCGAGCAGCCTGCCCTGCCGTTTGCGGACGTACCCGCCAACGCATGGTATGCCGCGCCGGTCGAGGCCGTCTGGCGCGCCGGATGGATGAACGGCACGGACGGGACGACCTTTGCCCCGTCCGGCACGCTCAGCCGCGCCATGCTCGTTACGATCCTTCACCGCCTTGCCGGCGCGGACACGCCCGCGGCGACGGCCTTCCCGGACGTGCCGTCCGGCGCGTGGTACGCCGGCGCCGCCGCCTGGGCGGCGAAAACCGGCGTCGTCACCGGCTATGCCGACGGGCGCTTCGGCCCGGACGACCCCGTCACCCGCGAGCAGATCGCGGCGATGCTCCGGCGCTGTGCCGCCGGCCTCGGCTGCGACGTTTCGAAGCGCGCGCCGCTGACCGGCTTTGCCGATGCCGCGGCAGTCAGCCCCTGGGCACAGGAGAGCATGCAGTGGGCCGCCGGCAGCGGCATCATCGGCGGCGCGGACGGCGGACGCCTGCTGCCGGGCGGGTACGCGACGCGCGCCGAGGCGGCCGCCATGCTGCAGCGCTTCGCTGAAAAGGTGCTGCCCACCGCCGGAACGGCGGCGCAGCCTTCCGCGGCGGAGGCGGCCCTGCAGCGGGCCGCGGCCGCCGTGCTGGCCGCGGCGCCGACGCCCGTCCCCGGCAGCATCGGCGGCGACTGGGCCGTGCTCGGCCTGGCGCGCGCCGGCGCGGACGTGCCGGCGGGCTATTATGCGGATTATTACGACGCGGTCGCAGCGCATGTGAGGGACTGCCAGGGCGTGCTGCACGAGCGCAAATACACCGAATACAGCCGCACGATCCTTGCCCTGTCCGCGATCGGGTGCGACGCGCGCGACGTGGCGGGCTACGACCTCACCCTTCCGCTGGGAGATTACGAAAAAACCGTCCGGCAGGGGATCAACGGACCGGTCTGGGCGCTGCTGGCGCTCGACAGCCGGGACTATCCCATGCCGCAGGATCCGCAGGCAAAAACACAGGCCACGCGGCAGCGGTACGTCGACTGCATCCTTGCCGCCCAGCGCGAAGACGGCGGCTGGAGCATGACGGACGGCCCATCCGACCCGGACATGACCGCCATGGCGCTGCAGGCGCTGGCCCGCTATCGGGCGCAGGAGAACGTCGGCGCGGCGGTGCGGCGCGGGCTGGCCTGCCTGTCGGCGCTGCAGGCGTCCGACGGCGGCTTCGTCTCGCAGGGGATGCCCGGAGCGGAGAGCTGCGCGCAGGTGCTTGTGGCGCTCGGCGAGCTGGGCGTGCCGGCCGATGACGCGCGCTTCGTTAAGCCCGGCGGCGGCGTGCTCGACGCGCTGCTGCGTTATCAGCTGGCCGACGGCGGCTTCTGCCACACCGCCGGCGGCGAGCGCAATGAAATGGCCTCTGAGCAGGCGCTGTACGCGCTGGCCGCGCAGCAGCGCGCGGCAAACGGCGAGGACAGTCTCTATCGCATGAGCGGCGCGCCGGCGCTGTACGAGCGCCCGGCTGAAGCGGCGTGACCTGCCCCTTTGAAATCAACGGATTGGAGAGCGAGCTATGAAGCGGCGTAAGATCGGAAACCTTCTGCTGGCCGTCTGTATCGCCGCCGCCGTGCTGGCGGGAGCGTTCCTGCTTGGCGGCGACGCGCCGTCCCGCAAACCGGAGGCGTCCGGCCCGGTGCAGACCGCGCCGGCGCACACGCCGGACGAACCGGACGCGCCTGTGCCGGAGGCAGGCGCGCCGGTACAGACGGAGACAAACGTGCCCGACAAGCCGGACGCGCCCGGGCAGCCGGACGCGGCGCAGCCCGCCCCGCTGGACGAGGTCCCGGCCGGCGCGGAGCCGGAGACCGGGGGCACATGCACCGTCTCCATCTCCTGTGCGGCCATCCTGTCCCACATGGACCGGCTGGCCCCGGAAAAGGCCGGCCTCGTCCCGGCGGACGGCTGCCTGCTGGGGTCGACGGAGGTCTCGTTTTCCCCGGGCGAGAGCGTGTTTGACGTGCTGCAGCGTGTCTGCCGCGCGCAGGGGATCCACCTGGAATTTACCAACACGCCGCTGTACGACAGCGCGTACATTGAGGGCATCGGCAACCTGTATGAATTCGACTGCGGCGAGCAGTCCGGCTGGATGTACCGCGTCAACGGCTGGTTTCCGGGCTACGGCTGCTCCCGTTACGGGGTGAAGGACGGCGACGTGATCGCCTGGCTTTTCACCTGCGATTACGGAGCGGACGTCGGTGCAGGCAGCGTTGCCGGAGAGGACGCAGCGGCATGAGAGACGCCTTCTCGCGCTGTCACCCGGCGGTGAACGCGCTGTTTTTTGCGCTGGCCATCGGCTTTTCCATGTGTCTGGCGCATCCGGCGTGGCTGGCTGCGTCGTTGGCCGGCGCGCTGTGGTATCACGCGCAGCTGCGCCCGCGGCAGGCGGGACGGTTTTTCCTGCGCGTGACGCTGCCGGTGATGCTGCTGGGCGCGCTGGTCAACCCGGTCTTCAGCCACGCGGGCGTGACGGTGCTGGCGTATCTGCCGTCCGGCAACCCGCTGACGCTGGAGAGCGTGCTCTGCGGGCTGGACGCCGGGCTGATGCTCGGCGCGGTGCTGACGTGGTTTGCCTGCTGCACCGAGGTGATGACCTCGGATAAATACGTATATCTGTTCGGCCGCGTTGCCCCGGCGCTGTCGCTGGTGCTGAGCATGACGCTGCGGTTTGTCCCGCGCTTTCACGCGCAGCTGCAGCGCGTGCGCGCAGCGCAGCGCGGCCTTGCCCCGCAGGCGGAGCCGGACGGCGTGCTGCAGCGGCTGCGCCGCGGTGCGTGCGTGCTCTCGGCGGTGGTCACCTGGGCGCTGGAAAACGCGGTGGACACGGCCGACTCCATGCGCGCACGAGGCTACGGTCTGCCGGGCCGCACGGCCTTTTCCCTCTGGTGCCTGGACGCGCGCGACCGGGCGATCCTGCTGTGGCTCGGGTCCTGCGGGACGTATCTGCTGTGCGGTGCGCTGGCCGGCGGGCTGTACTGGCGGTGCTGCCCGACGGTGCAGGCCGCGCCCGTCACGCCGCGGACGGTCAGCTTTCTGCTGGCGGGGCTGGCCCTGTGCCTGACGCCGGCGATTCTCGGAGAAAGAGAGGCCGGACAATGGAAGCGTTTACACTCCGACGCCTGAGCTTCACCTATCCCGGGCAGACGGAGCCGGCGCTGCGGGACGTGACGCTGTCCGTGCCCGCCGGCGCGTTCGTCGTGCTGTGCGGCGTGTCCGGCTGCGGCAAGACGACGCTGCTGCGTCAGCTGAAACCCGAGCTGGCCCCGCACGGCACGCGCACGGGAGCGCTCCTGTTTGAAGGCCGCCCGCTGGAGGAAGCCGACCGGCGCGCGCAATGCGCGCGCATCGGCTTTGTCATGCAGTCGCCCGAAAATCAGCTGGTGACGGACAAGGTATGGCACGAGCTGGCCTTCGGGCTGGAGAGCCTCGGCTTCGACACGCCTGCCATCCGCCGCCGTGTGGCGGAGATGGCGGGCTTCTTCGGCATGGAGGAATGGTTTCACCGCGATGTGGCCTCGCTCTCCGGCGGGCAGAAGCAGCTGGTCAATCTCGCCTCCGTGCTGGCGCTGCAGCCGGACGTGCTGCTGCTTGACGAGCCGACGAGCCAGCTCGACCCCATCGCAGCCGAGGCGTTTTTCGCCGCGCTCGGCCGCGTCAACCGCGAGCTGGGCGTCACCGTGATCGTCAGCGAGCACCGGCTCGGGCAGGCGCTGCCGCTGGCCGATCTGCTGGCCGTGCTCGACGGCGGACGGCTCGTCGCCGCCGGGCCGCCGGACGCGGTCTGCCGCACGCTGCGGGAGCGGGGTGAGGCGCGCCTGCTGCGCGCCATGCCCGCGCCGGCGCGCGTGTGGGCCGCGGCGGAGACGGACGCGCCCTGCCCGATCACCGTCCGGGACGGGCGCGCGTGGCTGCAGGGCCATGCCGCGGCGCATCCGCTGCGCCCGCTGCCGCCGGAGCCGCACAGGGCGTCTGACGGCGCGCCGGCGCTGGAGGCGGACGGACTGTGGTTCCGCTATGACGGCGGCGGAGCGGATGTGCTGCGCGGCGTGTCGCTGCAGGTGCGGCGGGGCGAGCTGTACGCCCTGCTCGGCGGTAACGGCGCGGGCAAGAGCACCGCGCTGCAGGTGCTGGCCGGGGTGGAGAAGCCGCAGCGCGGCACGGTGCGCTGCGCGGGCCGGGCGGCGCTGCTGCCGCAGGACCCGAAAACGCTGTTTGTGAAAAAAACGGTGCGCGAGGAGCTGCTGTCCATGCAGACGGACGAAGCCGCCGTCGCGCACGCCGTGGCCCTGTGCCGACTGGAGGGGCTGCTCGACCGGCACCCCTACGACCTGTCCGGCGGCGAGCAGCAGCGCGCCGCGCTGGCGAAGGTGCTGCTGACCGGGGCGGACGTGCTGCTGCTTGACGAGCCGACCAAGAGTCTGGACGCCGCCTTTCAGACGGAGCTGGCCGAAATTCTGCGGACGCTGCTGCGGCAGGGCGCGGCCATCCTGGCCGTCAGCCACGACGCGGCCTTCTGCGCCCGGTACGCGCACCGCTGCGCGCTGCTGTTTGACGGGGAGATCGCCGCGGAGGACACGCCGCGGGCCTTTTTCTCCGGCAACCGGTTTTACACCACCGAGGCCAACCGTATGGCGCGCGGACTGGCGCCCGGCGCGGTGACGGCCGAGGACCTCATTTATGCCTGCGGCGGCGCGCTGCCGCAGGAGCCGGCGCTGCCGGAGCGCGTCCCGCCGCTGCCGGATGCGCCGGAGCGGGAGCGCGGCGGCGCGCGGGAGCGCTTGCCGCGCCGGCGCGTTGTGCTGGCGTCGGCGTCGGCGGCTGTCGCGCTGGCGGCGATGCTGCGCGCGGTGCGCATCTCGGATCTGAGCCAATGGATCGCCGAGGACGGTACGGCGTCTCTGACGGGCGAGCCGCTGCTTCTGGCGCTGGTATTTGTGGCGGCGCTGTTCGTGTGCGCGCTGGCCGTGGGGCGGCGGGGGAGCGCGCCCGCCGTGCCGCCGCGGCAGAAACGGCGGCTGACGGCCCGGACGCGGTGCGCGGCGGTGCTCGTCGTGCTGCTCATCCCGCTGACGCTGTATGCCGGCGAGCGCGTTTTCAACGGGCAGCGGTATTCCTTCATCGCGCTGCTGGTGCTGCTCGAATGCATGCTGCCGTTCTTCCTCCTCTTCGAGGGGAGGAAGCCGCAGCCGCGCGAGCTGGTGACCGTTGCGGTGCTCTGCGCGCTGGGCGTGGCCGGACGGGCGGCGTTCTTCATGCTGCCGCAGGTCAAGCCGGTGCTGGCGCTGACGATTCTGGCGGGCGTCGCCTTCGGCGGCGAGACGGGCTTTCTTGTCGGCGCGATGACGATGCTGGCCTCCAACGTGCTGTTCGGGCAGGGACCGTGGACGCCGTGGCAGATGTTCGGTATGGGCGCCGTCGGCTTTCTGGCGGGCGTGCTGTTCCGGGCCGGGCTGCTGCGCCGCAGCCGGCAGGCGCTGTGCCTGTTCGGCGCGCTCAGCGCCGTGGTGATCTACGGCGGCATTCTCAACACGGCGCATGCGCTGCTGGCCGCCGGAACGCTCACCAGGGGCGTGCTGCTGGCCGGCTGGGTCGCGGGCTTTCCCATGGACTGCGTCCACGCGCTGGCCACGGCGGCGTTTCTCCGCATCGCCGCCGAGCCGATGCTGGAGAAGCTCGACCGCGTCCGGGAAAAGTACGGGCTGATGCAATAACAGAGGAAAATGCAGGAGTTCTTGCACCATGTAGCGCAGGATTTCCTGCATTTTTCAAATTTATTCCAGCTGTTTGCGCAAATTATGCAAATCGAGCCGATGCAAGCCGCCATTTTCGGAAATACTATCACTTGTAATGCAGGACCGGACAGTCTACAATTGTATTAACTGTCATTGGAGCAAACGAAAATTTCATAAAATGAGAGGTAAATGATATGCTGACCAACGAATATCTCAAGCGCGTATACGCCACCGTGCTGCAGCGTTATCCCAACGAGCCGGAATTCCAGCAGGCCGTCATCGAAGTGCTCGAGAGTCTTGAGGTGCTGGTGGAAAAGCACCCCGAATATGAGCAGAACGGTCTGATCGAGCGCTTTGTCGAGCCGGAGCGCGTGGTGCAGTTCCGCGTACCCTGGGTGGACGATAACGGCAAGGTGCAGGTCAACCGCGGCTTCCGCGTGCAGTACAACTCCGCCATCGGCCCCTACAAGGGCGGCTTCCGCTTCCATCCGTCGGTGAACCTCTCCGTGATGAAGTTCCTCGGCTTCGAGCAGGTGCTGAAAAACAGCCTGACCACCCTCCCCATGGGCGGCGGCAAGGGCGGCAGCGACTTTAACCCCAAGGGCCGCTCCGACGGAGAGGTCATGCGCTTCTGCCAGAGCTTTATGACCGAGATGTACCGCCACATGGGCCACTACACCGACATCCCCGCCGGCGACATCGGCGTCGGCGCGCGCGAGGTCGGCTACCTGTTCGGCCAGTTCAAGAAGATCACCAACCGCTTTGAGGGCGCGACCCTCACCGGCAAGGGCCTGTCCTTCGGCGGCTCCCTCGTCCGTACGCAGGCCACCGGCTACGGCCTGTGCTACTTTGCGCAGGAGGCCCTGCAGTGCATGCGCAACGACAGCTTCGCCGGCAAGACCGTCGTCGTCTCCGGCAGCGGCAACGTCGCCATCTATGCCGCCGAGAAGGCCACGGAGCTGGGCGCCACCGTCGTGGCCATGTGCGACTCCAACGGCTTCATTCACGACCCCAACGGCATCCGGCTCGACGTCGTCAAGGACATCAAGCTCGTCCGCCGCGGCCGCATCAGCGCCTACGCCGAAGAGGTGCCCGGCTCGGTCTACACCGAGGGCTTCCGCGGCATCTGGAGCATCCCGTGCGACATCGCGCTGCCCTGCGCCACCCAGAACGAGATGAACCTCGAAGAGGCCAAGACCCTCATCGCCAACGGCTGCATCGGCATCTTTGAGGGCGCAAACATGCCGCTGACCGCCGAGGCCACCGCCGCGGTGCTCGAGGCCGGCATCGTCTACGCGCCCGGCAAGGCGGCCAACGCCGGCGGCGTGGCCACCTCCGGCCTGGAGATGTGCCAGAACAGCATCCGCCTGTCCTGGACCTTCGAGGAGGTCGACGAGAAGCTCAAGGGCATCATGAAGAGCATCTTCCACAATGCCTATGACGCATCCGTCGAGTGCGGCGTGCCCGGCAACCTGGTCGTCGGCGCAAACATCGCCGGCTTCCTCAAGGTGGCCGACGCCATGCTCGCCCAGGGCGTTGTGTGATCCGGCGTTTTCTCAATGCATATGCAAAAACACCCCCAAACGGCAAAAGCCGTTTGGGGGTGTTCTGCATATCCGGGAAGGCGTCCGCCGTTAAAACGGCGTGTCGCTGCCGACGTAGCAGGTCAGGCCCGCCGCCTCGAGCTGACGCTTGATGCGGCGCAGCGTTTCCTCCGGGCAGGGCGGCATGTCGCGGCAGTCGTACACGCGGCCGAGCTGCTCGTATTTCGATGCGCCCAACCGATGGAAGGGCAGAATATTCACCTCGTGCGCGCCGATTTCGCTGAGATAAGCGGCGGTGGCGCGGATGTTTTCCTCGTCCGCGTTGAAATTTTCCACAACGGGGATGCGAATGATCTGGCGCAGCCTGCCGTCGCGGGCCAGCTGTGCGGTCCTTGCAATGTTTTCCAGAATCAGCCGGTTGTCGGCCCCGGTGGCGTCGCGGTGCTTCTCCGGGTCCATATGCTTGATGTCGTTGAAGACAAAGTCCGCGTTTTCATACACGGCGGCCAGATGCTCCCACGGGGCGTAGCTGCATGTCTCCGCCGCCGTGTGGATAAAACGCTCGCGGCAGCGCCGCAGAAGCTCGGCTGCAAACTGCCACTGCATGGCCATTTCCCCGCCGCTGAGCGTCACGCCGCCGCCCGGGCCCCAGAAGCGGCGCTCTCGCTCGAGCCGCTTCATCACCTCGTCGACGGTGTACACCCGGCCGGCTGCCTGCAGCGCGTCGTGCCAGCACTGCGGGGCGCACACCGGCTCGGGACAGCGGGCGCAAATACCGCGGTCGATCTGTACAAAGTCCTCCGGCGACTGCGGCAGAGACATCGCCCCGTGCGGACAGACGCCGCGTCCGACGCAGCCGAAGCAGTGCACGCAGCTGCTGTGCCGGTACATCAGCTGCGGGGCGAGCTGCTGGCTCTCCGGGTTGCAGCACCAGTAGCAGGACAGGGGACAGCCCTTGAAAAACACGGTCGTGCGTCCGCCCGGGCCGTCGTGGACGGAAAAGCCCTGGATGTCGAAGAGAACAGCCTCGTTTTTGGGATCGAGGTTCATGGATCGGCGCTCCTTTCCGCGTCCGGCGCAGAGCCGGGCGCAGCCGGTTCGGCCTCCTGCCGGTTCTGCAGGAAGCGGTAAATGTTCAGGGCAAGCCACACCGTGCACCGGCCGTCCTGCGTGCTCAGATCCGCCGTCAGAAGCGGCTCGATCTGGCGCAGACGGTATTTGACCGTGTTCACGTGCAGAAACAGCACGCGGGCCGTCTCGGCATAGCTGCAGTTGGAATCGAGATACACGCGCAGCGTCTCGAGCAGGTCTGCCCGATCCCCCTGCGCATGGGAGAGAAGACGGCCGAGGATACACCCGCAGTAGCTGCGCGCGGCCTCCTCGCTGTGCATCACCGTCGAAAGCAGGGCGTACTGCCCCAGCTCGTTAAAGTGCATCACGCGCTGCGCCAGGTCAAACCGGCGCACGCACTCGATCACGCGCAGGGCCTCCGTGCAGCTTTTCCGGCAGGCCTCCAGTCCCGTGCCGTCGCTGCCGACGCCGACGGCGAAGTCCGCCTGCGGCTGCACCTGGCGCAGATGCTCCCACAGCTGCCGGGCCAGCTGCTTGCTGCGCTGGGGCAGGGTGCCCGCCGCGTCAAGCAGCACGAGCAGCTGACCGTCGCTGCCGCAGACAAGATGGCGGCAGTGCCGCGGCTCAAAAAACTCCGCCACGCAGCGCGCGGCAAAGCCGAGGTGGCCGGCGAAGCCGCCGCGCCGCTCGCCGCCCCGGCGCAGGTCGACGGCCAGCGCGATGCAGCTGCGGCGCATGTCCAAATCGAGCACCTCGGCCAGATAGCGCGTGCGCTCCAGGTCGAACTGCGTGGCGGTGAGGGCCTCGAACAGCTGCAGGCGCATGCGCCAGCCCTCGCGCTCCTGCTCGTTCTGCTGCTGGCTGAAGCCGAGCGCCAGCGCGCCGAGGCTGGTTTCCACCAGCCCGCGGTCGGCCTCGCCGATGGGCGCGTTCTGCTCGAGCACGCTGATGTAGCCGCGCGTTTTGTTGCGCGCGGTGATGGGCCATGTTTCCTGCCAGACGGTACGCTCGCCGACCGGGAAGTCCGTCCGGATGGGGCAGGGCGCGCCCAGCTGCGGGAGGATGCGCGCGGCGTTTTCCGGCCGGCGGCGGGCCTCCAGCACCTGCGCGTCCCGGTCGTCCTGCGCGCCGGCGGCAGCCAGACAGAGAAATTCGGCGTCCTCGATGAGAACGGGATTGGACAGATATTCGCTGAGGCACTGCGCGGCCTCCTGCAGGCCGCCCCCGCCGGAGATTTCGGCGCACAGGCGGCTGAAGGCGTCGGCGCTCTGCTTTTTGGCCAGAATGCTGTCTTCGAGAATGGCGTTCATCACGCACTGCGTGACCTCGTTCTGGATCACATGCGGCGGCAGCTCGATGATGGGGAAATCCAGCTCGTTTCCCAAATCGAGCAGCATCTGCGGAATGTGCTCGACATAGCGCTTGGTCTTGATGGCAAGGCAGGCCGCGCCCGCGTCGTACAGCGAGTGAGCCCAGTCGCACATGCGCTTCTGCTCGGCCGGTCGGTTTCCCTTGTCCTTCATGAACCACACGACGCTGTGGACAAAGTCGCCGCCCTGCAGCCACACGGAGATATCCGGGATCTCCGCCACCGTCACGGCGCGTACCTCGCGGTCGAGGCCGCCCTCGCCGGCCAGCACCCGCGCCCCGCACAGGGTGGGGATGTTCATTACGCTTCGCACCGTCACCTTTTCCGCCGCCTTTTCCGTCATCGCTCCGCCCTCCATCCGCGCCGCAGGACGGCGCGTTCTGCTGTCATTATAACAGGAACACAGTCTCCTGCAAGCGGAAACCCCGTCAAATTAGCCGAAAGTTTATATCCGACGGTCGGCCCGGCCCGCAAAAAATGTCTGCCGGCGCGGCGCGCCGCGCCGGCAGACGCCGGGCTGTCCGTCCCGCGCGGAGGGCGGTTTGCGCGGGACGGAGGGTCAAGAGGGTATGGCGGGCGTCAACGGGCGGTGAAGTCCTCGCAGCCGGTGAGGTCGGGATAGACCATCACGCCGCCGCATACGCCGAGGTTTTCCTTTTCGGAGGGCTGATATTTCGCGCAGTATTTGCACTTGGCCGCGCACACAAATTTGGGGCAGGCGGGCGTGTCGATGAGCACCGTCTCCTTGCTGAGCGTACACACGCCGCGGAACACGTCGCGGGCGGAAAGGTTCCTGCAGTCCTTGCACAGATCGTTCATGTTCATTCTCCTCCCTGTCAAACCTCTTCGTATTCGGTGCGGGCGATCAGCTCATCCTGGATGGGCTTGGAGATCTCGCACCAGTACTGGGTGAAGCCGGCCACGCGCACGAGCAGGTCGCGGTAGTTCTGCGGCTCGTCCTGCGCCTGGCGGAGCATGCGCGAGTCGACGACGTTGAACTGGATGTGATAGCCGCCGTTGTCCATGAAGGCGCGGATCAGCTCGAGCATCTTGTCGGAGCCGGTGCTGCCCTTGATGGAGGCCGGGTGCAGCTTCATGTTCAGCTGGGTATTCTTGAAGTCGGTGTGGTCGATGACCGTGGCGGAGCTGAGCACGGCGTAGGGGCCGTTGCGGTCGGTGCCGGGGTATGGGGACTGGCCGCCGTCGGCCAGCGTCACGCCGGCCAGACGGCCGTCGGCGGAGGCAATGTCGGCCTGGCCGAGCGGGCCGTGCGTGCCGACCGACAGCATGGACGGGCACCAGGGGTTGCCGAACACGTCGGTGATCTCCTCAACGCTGTCGCGGAAGCACTTTGCGATCTCGATGTAAATATCGTCTGCGTACTCGTCGTCGTTGCCGTACTTGGGCGCGCGCAGGCACAGGGCGTGGATGCGCTCCCACTCGGGATTGGAGACGGCCTTCGTCTGCTCCATCATGGAGAAGCTGCGCGTCTCGAGGGCGCTGACATAGCCGAAGTTGTGAATCAGCGCGTCCTTCAGCTCGTCGAGCGTGAAGTTCTTCTCGTCAAAGACATTCTTTTTGATAGAGGCCAGAGAGTTGGTGGCGTTGACCTGGCCGGTGATCCAGGTGGTGAAGCAGCGGTTGTAGCGGCAGCCGGCGTGGTCGATGTCCGCGCCCTTTTCGATGCAGTCTGCGCTCAGCGCGGAGAACAGCAGCGGCTGATCCAGCTCGAAGGTGGCGGAGACCTTCAGGTTGTAGGTCTCCTCAAAGATGTGGATGACCTTGCGGAAGTAGGCCTTGAACTGGGTGAGCAGTTCCTCGAAGGTTTCAGGCTTCTTGCCCGTGGCCGGGAAGACGCGCACGTTCGTTCTCGGGTCGACGCCGTCAAACAGCACCAGCTCGAGCACCTTGGGGACGTTGATGAAGTTGATGCCGCTGGAGCTGTAGGCGCCTGCGCCGATCTTTCCGTCGAACACGGCGCCGGGCTGGATCTCCAGACAGCCGCCGATGCTCCAGGCACGGGCGTCCTCAAGGGTGATGCCCTCGCAGGCGTGGTTCTTCATGCAGTATTCGATGCCGACGCGGTTGCTGACCCAGGCGGGCATGCCGCAGCCGGTCTTGTTGCACTCGATGCACTTGAGCAGGAAGGCGTTGGAGAGCTTGCCGTCGTAGATCACCGAGAGCGTCGGCGACACGGTGGGGCAGTTGATGGCAGCCTGCACGAACAGGTATTCCAGCTCGTTTTCGGCGCTGGAGCCGTCGGGCTTGACGCCGCCGAGGCAGATGTTGTTGAAGGTGTTGCCGGCAAGGATGCCGGTGGTGCCGGCGCAGGTGGCGATCTCCAGCTCGGTGTACTTCACGCGCATGCATTCCAGCACCTCGAGCGTCTGCTCGCGGGTGATGCGGCCCTCGTCGATGTCCTTCTTCCAGTAGGGATACAGCACCTGGCCCAGACGTCCGGGCGAGAAGCCGGAGCCCTGCATCTCATTATAAACCTCCAGCTGGCACGTCCAGTGCAGCTGCAGCGCGTCCATGAAATTGCGCGGCGGATTCTTGGAAATCCATGCCAGGCGGTCGGCCATGGCCTCGTAAACGGCCTTCTGCTCCGGGGCGGTCTCCAGCGCGGCCAGACGCTCTGCCTCGGCCACATACTTGCCGATCCAGGCCTGCACGCCCTCGATGGCGTAAATGGTGCCCTGCCAGTAAGCGATCTTGTCGACGGCCTCGCCCTTGCCGACGTTTTCGGCGATCAGCTCGCGGCAACGGTCGATCATGCCCTGGAAGCCCTTTTCAAAGACGATCTGATAGTTGGTGACGCTGCGGCCGTGGCGGTTGCCGTATTCCATGTCGGCGGCCATCAGCACGGCGTTCTTGAAGCGCACCAGCGTGTCGTACTCGGGATGCATCGTGCCCCATTTCCAGCAGGTGTCCTCGGCGGACTTGTTCTTCCAGTAGCGGCAGATCTCGATGAGCGCGGCGTGCTCCTCGGCGCGCAGGCCGTAGCGCCGCGCCATGGACAGCACCTGCGGCGTGCTCTCGGAGACGACGCCGCCGCCGGTGGCCAGAATGGTGATCTCCTCCAGCGCCTTGTTGGAGGCGATCTTCTTGTCCTGCTCGGCGCGTTCCTCGTCGCTCAGCGGGAACTCGTTGGCCGTCCAGGGGGTGATGCTGGCGCCGCGGACGTATTTGTTGCGGCTCATCACGAGGATCTCGCTGGGCCGGATGGCGGCCTCCAGGTGGGAGAAGGCGCTCTTCATCGCCAGACCGCGGCGGATCATGGGATGCTGGCCTTCTTCCTTCTGCCAGGTGCGGGTATACCAGTAGGGGAAGGTGGTGTCCAGGGAAATCTTTGCGTCGTAGAATTCCTGCAGCAGCTGCTTTGCACGTGCGCAGGCGCTCTTTTTTACCTCACGCTCACCGATCTCCTCCGGCGGCGTGCCACAGGTAAAGCACAGGTACTGATTGTTTTCCGTCTCGGGCTTTGCCATGTTCCGTTCCTCCTTTATCATTGCTGCATTGTGGCCGGACGGGTGCGGCGCATCGCACAAAGGCTTCCCCCGCGCCGCCCCGTTTCTTTATCTGAATGATACAATCTTTTGCGTCCGGCGAACATGTGCGCTGCCGACAAAAAGCCGGGGGGTCCTTCTGTTTGCAGTCGACAAAAAGCGACGGTTCGGAGCATCGGACGGCGCGGCCGGTTCTGTGTCCGGCGTGCTGCGGGCTGTGTGCCCGCTGCGGACAGATAAGCACTGTGCATAAATCAGCATAGAATTTTTTTGTAAAAGAACCCAAAAACCCTGCACAATGTGTATTGACGGGCAGACAACGGGGCGATATAATACAAACTGTATTTTGCCGAAGCGCGCTGTCTGTCTCTGACGGACGCGCCGCGCAGGGCACCCCGAAAATTCAACAGACGCGCCGTAACTGACGGATCAGGTGAACAGACACCAGGGAGCGGCGCGCCCGAACACATTGCCGACCGTCTGGGCAGATCTGCTTTCCGCAAGCGCAGTACCATCAACGGGCATCCCCCGCGGCGTACCGGGCCTGCAGGGGGCAGGTCTGCCCTTTTCGTTTGCGCCTGCAGCCCTGCCCCCCGCGGTTCCATCTCCCCGCAGCGGCGGGGCTGCCATGCTTTGAAAGGAGCCCGTTTCATGAAGAAAGTTGCCGTCATCATGGGCAGCGACAGCGACCTTCCGGTCGTTGAAAAGGCCATCGACCAGCTGCGCGCGCTGGAGATCCCCTTCGTTGTGCACGTATATTCCGCGCACCGCACGCCCGAGCAGGCACGCGCGTTTGCCCTTGGCGCACGCGCGGCAGGCTTCGGCGTCATCCTTGCCGCCGCCGGCAAGGCCGCGCACCTGGCCGGCGCCTTCGCCGCCAACACCACGCTGCCGGTCATCGGCATTCCTGTCAAGTCCTCGACGCTTGACGGACTCGACGCGCTGCTCTCGACGGTGCAGATGCCGTCCGGCCTGCCCGTGGCCACGGTGGCCATCGACGGAGCGAAGAACGCGGCGCTGCTGGCCGCGCAGATTCTGGCCGTGGAGGACGCGGACCTTGCCGGCCGGCTCGACGCGCTGCGCGCGGCCGACCGCGAGGCCGTGCTGAAAAAGGATGCGGCGCTCTGCGAAAAATATAGCTGAGTATTCGAAAAATCTGCTGATACAATAAAAAAATAACCGGACAAACAACACGGAGGACAGAACAACATCATGGAAAAGAACCTGATTTACACCGGCAAGACCAAAAATGTCTACGCACTGGATAACGGAAACTACCTGCTCAAGTTCAAGGACGACTGCACCGGCAAGGACGGCGTGTTCGATCCCGGCGAAAACTCCGTGGGCCTGACCATCGACGGCGTGGGCGATGTGAACCTGCGTATGTCCGTCTACTTCTTCGAAAAGATCAACGCCGCCGGCATCCGCACCCACTATGTCTCCGCCGACCTGGAGAACACCACCATGGAGGTCCTGCCGGCCAAGGTGTTCGGCAAGGGCCTGGAGGTCATCTGCCGCAACAAGGCCGTCGGCAGCTTCTACCGCCGCTACTGCGACTATGTCACGCTGGGCGCGGACCTGCCCTCCTACGTGGAGACCACCTTCAAGAACGACGAGCTGGGCGACCCGCTCGTGACGAAGGACGCGCTGGTCATCCTCGGCGTGATGACGGACGAGCAGTATGAGGCCATCAAGGACATGACCCAAAAGATCACCCGCATCGTCGCCGACGACCTGCTGGAGAAGGGCCTTGTCCTGTACGACATCAAGTTTGAATACGGCTATGCCGCCGACGGCAGCGTGATGCTCATCGACGAGATCGCTTCGGGCAACATGCGCGTGTACAAGGACGGCGAATACGTCGATCCGATGACGCTTTCCAAGCTGTTTTTCGCGGAGTAAGCAGGCATGGGCGGATTTTTTGGCGCGATCTCCCGGCGCGACGTGGCGCTGGATCTGTTTTTCGGCGTGGATTACCATTCGCACCTCGGCACCCGGCGCGGCGGCATGCTGCTCTACGACGAGAAGGACGGCTTCCAGCGGCAGATCCACAACATTGAAAACACCCCCTTCCGCACGAAGTTCGAGCACGACCTGGCCGACTTCCACGGCTGCTCCGGCATCGGCTGCATCAGCGACACCGACCCCCAGCCGCTGCTCGTGCGCTCCCGGCTGGGCCTGTACGCCATTTGTACCGTCGGCATCATCAACAACGCCGACGCGCTGGTGGAGCAGCATTTTTCCGAGTGCGGTCATCAGTTCATGGCCATGAGCTCCGGACGGGTGAACGCCACGGAGCTGACCGCTGCGCTCATCAATCAGGGCGAAAATCTGGTTGACGGCATCCGCCGCGCGCAGCGCCTCATCGAAGGCTCGTCCACCATCCTGATTCTCACGAAGGACGCCATCATCGCCGCGCGCGACCGCCTGGGCCGCCTGCCCGTGCTGGTGGGTAAGAGTAAGGACGGATACTGCGTGTCCTTCGAGTCGTTTGCCTATCACAAGCTGGGCTATGAGGACGACTACGAGCTTGGCCCCGGCGAGATCGTGCAGCTGACGGCAGACGAACGCGTCACGCTGGCGCCCGCCGGCGACAAGATGCGCATCTGCGCCTTCCTCTGGACGTATTACGGCTATCCCAACTCCAACTACGAGGGCAAAAACGTCGAGGTCATGCGCTATAAAAACGGCGAGATCATGGCCCGCAACGACGCGGAAAACGGCAGCCTGCCCGAGCTGGACTACGTCGCCGGCGTGCCGGACTCCGGCCTGCCGCACGCCATCGGGTATGCCAACGCCACGCACATCCCCTTTGCCCGTCCCTTCGTCAAATACACGCCGACCTGGCCGCGCTCGTTCATGCCGGCCAATCAGGAGATCCGCAATCAGGTCGCGAAAATGAAGCAGATCCCCGTGCCGGAGCTGATCGAGGGCAAGCGCCTGCTGTTTGTGGACGATTCCATCGTCCGCGGCACGCAGCTGCGCGAGACGGTCGAGTTTCTGTATGAATCCGGCGCGAAGGAGGTGCACATGCGCTCGGCCTGCCCGCCGCTGATGTACGGCTGCAAATACCTCAATTTTTCCACCAGCAAGTCTGAGATGGAGCTGCTGTGCCGGCGCGTCATTCAGGAGCTGGAGGGCAACGAGGGCCAGCGGCACATCGACGAGTATGCCGACGCCGGCACCGAGCGCGGCCAGTGCATGCTGCGCACCATCTGTGAAAAAATGGGATTTCAGTCCCTGGGCTATCAGACGCTGGACGGTCTGCTCGAGGCCATCGGCCTCGACCGAGACAAGGTCTGCACCTACTGCTGGAGCGGCAGGGAATGACCGCCGTCCCCGAAGATTTTGGAGGTTTTGAAGGATGAACAACTCCCGCTCCGACTCCTATGCCGCCGCCGGCGTGGACATTCAGGCCGGCTACCGCGCGGTGGAGCTGATGAAAAAGCATGTCGCCAGCACCCGCACGCCCGGCGTGCTCGACGGCATCGGCGGCTTCGGCGGCCTGTTTCTGCCCGAGCTGTCCGGCATGGAGCAGCCGGTGCTCGTCTCCGGCACCGACGGCGTCGGCACCAAGCTGAAGCTGGCCTTCCTGCAGGACCGGCATGACACCGTCGGCATCGACTGCGTGGCCATGTGCGTCAACGACATCGTCTGCTGCGGCGCGCGCCCGCTGTTTTTCCTGGACTATATTGCCTGCGGCAAAAACGTGCCGGAGCGCATCGAGGCCATCGTCTCGGGCGTGGCCGACGGCTGCCGTCAGGCCGGCTGCGCCATCGTCGGCGGCGAGACCGCCGAGATGCCCGGCTTCTATCCCGAAAACGAATACGACCTGGCCGGCTTCGCCGTCGGCATCGTCGACCGGGCGCGCATTCTTGACAAGGCCCGCGTCGCCCCGGGCGACGCGCTCATCGCGCTGCCGTCCTCCGGCGTGCATTCCAACGGGTTTTCGCTGGTGCGCCGCGTGTTTGACGAGGCAGCGCTCTCCGGCCCGCTCGGCGCGGCCCTGCTGACGCCGACGCGCATTTACGTCAAGCCGGTTCTTGCGCTGATGGACGCCGTGCCCGTCAAGTCCGTCGCGCACATCACCGGCGGCGGCTTTTACGAAAACATCCCCCGCGCCCTGCCCGGGGGCGTGGCTGCGCGCATCGAGCGTGCCGCCGTGCGTACGCCGGAGCTGTTTGACCGCATCGCGGCAGAGGGAGGCATCCCCGAGCGCGACATGTTCAACACCTTCAACATGGGCGTGGGCATGTGCGTGTGCGTGGCGGCGTCTGACGCCGACCGCGCGATTGAAACGCTGCGCGCCGCCGGTGAAGACGCCTATCTGCTCGGCGAGACCGTCTCCGGCGAGGGGGTCGAGCTGTGCTGACGCGCATTGCCGTGCTCGTCTCCGGCGGCGGCACGAACCTGCAGGCGCTCATCGACGCCGAGCGGGCCGGCCGCATCCCGAGCGGACAGATCGTGCTGGTGGTGTCCACCAGCCCCAAGGCCTACGCCCTCGAGCGGGCAAAGGCCGCCGGCATCCCGGCGCGGTATCTCCCGCGCGAGGGCTTTGAGCCGGCCTTGGAGCAGGCGCTGGCCGAGCACGGCGTCGAGCTTGTGATCCTGGCGGGCTTTCTGCGCATTCTCAGCGCGGAGTTCACCGCCCGGCGCCCCCGGCGCATCCTCAACGTGCACCCGTCGCTCATCCCCGCCTTCTGCGGGCAGGGCATGTACGGCCTGCGCGTGCACGAGGCGGCGCTGGCCCGCGGCGTGAAGGTGTCCGGCGCAACGGTTCACTTTGTTAACGAGATCCCCGACGGGGGGGAGATTCTTCTGCAGAAGGCGGTGGAGGTGCTCGACGGCGACACGCCGGAGACGCTCCAGCGCAGGGTGATGGAGCAGGCCGAATGGAAGCTGCTGCCGCAGGCGGCGGAGCTGGTCTGCCGCGAAATTATGGAGGAACGAACATGACGGATCTCTGCACGCTTCTCAGCGAAAAGCAGTACCCCGGCCGCGGCATCGCCATCGGCCGCACGCCCGACGGCAGCGCCGCCGTTGTGCTGTATTTCATCATGGGCCGCAGCGAAAACAGCCGCAACCGCATCTTTTCCTATACCGACGACGGCATCCGCACCGAGGCCTACGATCCGGCGCTGCTCACCGACCCGAGCCTCATCATCTACCACCCCGTCCGCCAGCTGGAAAACGCGCTGATCGTCACAAACGGCGATCAGACCGACACCATCCGCGACACGCTGGCCGCCGGCGGCAGCTTCGAGCAGGCCCTGCGCACGCGCACCTTCGAGCCGGACGGCCCGAACTGGACGCCGCGCATCTCCGGCCTGGTGCGCGCCGACGGCAGCTTCGAGCTGTCCATTCTCAAAAGCGACGGGGGCGACGCACGCTGCTGTGTGCGTTCGTTCTTCGACTATGACGCGCCCGTCCCCGGCACGGGCCGCTTTCTGAGCACCTACTGCGACAACGGCAGCCCCCTGCCGTCCTTTGCCGGCGAGCCGATCGCCTTCGCCGTGCCGGACGACGTCGTGTCCTTTGCCGACGCGGTGTGGGCCGCGCTCAATGAGGAAAACCGCGTGGCGCTGTACGCCTGCCGGATCGATCTGGCCGACTGGACCGTCAGCGAGCACGTCATCAACAAGCATATGGGAGGCTGAACGATGAAGGAATTTGAACTCAAATACGGCTGCAACCCCAACCAGAAGCCCGCCAGCATTTCCATGGCCGACGGAAGCGATTTGCCCATCACCATTCTCAACGGCCGCCCGGGCTACATCAACTTCCTCGACGCCTTCAATTCCTGGCAGCTCGTCTGCGAGCTGAAGGCCGCCACGGGTCTGCCCGCCGCCGCGTCCTTCAAGCACGTCAGCCCCGCCGGCGCGGCCATCGGCCTGCCGCTGACGCCGGAGATGAAGCGCGCCTGCTTTGTCGACGACATCGAGGGCCTGGACGACAGCCCGCTGGCCTGCGCCTACGCGCGCGCCCGCGGAAGCGACCGCATGTGCTCCTTCGGCGACTGGATCGCCCTGTCCGACGTCTGTGACAAGACCACCGCTGCCATCATCCGCCGCGAGGTGTCCGACGGCGTCATCGCCCCGGGCTACACGGACGAGGCCATGGAGCTGCTGCTGCAGAAAAAGCGCGGCGAATACAACATTGTGGTGATGGACCCGAACTACGTCCCCGCCCCCGAGGAGACCAAGCAGGTCTTCGGCGTCACCTTCCGGCAGGGCCGCAACAGCATCCCCATCGGAAGAGAGCTGCTCGGGAACATCGTCAGCCGCGAAAAAGAGCTGCCCGACTCCGCCGTGCGCGACCTGCTCGTGGCGCTCATCACCCTGAAATACACCCAGTCCAATTCCGTCTGCTACGCCTTCGACGGACAGGCCGTCGGCGTCGGCGCAGGCCAGCAGTCCCGCATCCACTGCACGCGTCTGGCCGGCGACAAGGCCGATAAATGGTTCCTGCGGCAGAGCGAGCGCGTGCTGTCGCTGCCGTTCCGTCCGGAGCTGGGCCGCGCCGAGCGCGACAACGCCATCGACGTGTTCCTCTCCGACGACTATGAGGACGTCATCGGCGATGCGGTGTGGGCCGAGAGCTTCACCGAGCAGCCGCAGCCCTTCCCGCGCGCGGAGCGGCAGGCCTGGCTGAAGGAGCATGTGCATGGCGTCAGCCTCGGCAGCGATGCGTTCTTCCCCTTCGGCGACAACGTCATCCGCGCCCACCGCAGCGGCGTGGCCTACGTGGCCCAGCCGGGCGGCTCCAAGCGCGACAGCCTCGTCATCGAGACGTGCGACGCCTGCGGCATGGTCATGGCCTTCACCGGCCTGCGCCTGTTCCATCACTGAAAAATCCGCAACGCCTGCACCCGCCATCGCGGGCGCGGGCGCTGCGTCTGTCTGCAGAAACGATACGCCAGAGCGCTTTCCGGGCCAAAGGCGCGGAAAGCGACGGATTGTTGAGGAGAAATCTATGAAGCTTATGGTTATCGGCGGCGGAGGACGGGAGCATGCCATCATCCGCAAGCTGAAGGAAAACCCCGCAGTCACCGAGATCTTTGCCCTGCCCGGCAACGGCGGCATCGCCGCCGACGCGACCTGTGTGCCCATCGGCGCAAAGGACATCGCCGGAGCCGTGGACTTTGCCCGCCGGGAGGAGATCGACTTTGCCGTCGTTGCGCCGGACGACCCGCTGGTGCTCGGCATGGTCGACGCGCTGGAGGAGGCCGGCGTGCCCTGCTTCGGCCCGCGCGCCGACGCCGCCGTCATCGAGGGCAGCAAGGCCTTTTCGAAAAATCTTATGAAGAAATACGGCATTCCCACCGCCGCGTGCGAAATCTTCGATGACATGGACGCGGCGCTGGCCTATGTCCGCACGCAGACCCCGCCCATCGTCGTCAAGGCCGACGGCCTGGCGCTGGGCAAGGGCGTCGTCATCGCCGAAACCGTCGCCGAGGCGGAAAACGCCGTGCGCGCCATGATGGGCGAGCACATCTTCGGCGAGAGCGGCAGCCGTGTGGTGATCGAGGAATACCTCACCGGGCCGGAGGTGACGGTGCTGTCGTTCACCGACGGAAAAACGCTCGTCCCCATGGTGGCCAGCATGGATCACAAGCGCGCGCTCGACGGGGACCGCGGCCTGAACACCGGCGGCATGGGCGTCATCGCGCCCAACCCGTACTACACGCCGGAGATCGCCCGCCAGTGCATGGAGACGATCTTCCTGCCGACGATGCACGCGATGAACGCCGAGGGCCGCCCCTTCCGGGGCTGCCTGTACTTCGGCCTGATGCTCACCCCGCACGGCCCGCGCGTGATCGAGTACAACTGCCGCTTCGGCGACCCCGAAACGCAGGCGGTGCTGCCGCTGCTCGAGAGCGATCTGCTCACGGTGATGCAGGCCGTGCGCAACGGCCGCCTGGACGAGATCGACGTGCGCTTTTCGGACGCGGCGTCCTGCTGCGTCATCGTGGCCTCCGGCGGCTACCCGGCAAAGTATGAAAAGGGCTTTCCCATCACGGGGCTGGAGCAGGTCTCCGGCGCGTGCGTGTCCGTTGCGGGCGCGGCGCTGCAGGACGGCCGGCTCGTGACGAGCGGCGGGCGCGTGCTCGGCGTCACCGCCGTGGCCGATACCCTGCGTGAGGCAGTGGCTCTGGCCTACAAAAACGTGGAACAGATCCGGTTTGAGGGCTGCTTCTGGCGGCACGACATCGGAAAACGCGCACTGGAGGCATAAGGCATGGTCTATCGTGTTTATTCCGAAAAAAAGCCCGGCCTCGACGTGGAGGCCCAGGCCCTGACGCAGGAGCTGCGCACCGTGCTGCGCGTGGCGCATCTGCGCGCGCTGCGCCTGCTCAACCGCTATGACGTCGAGGGCGTCGACCGCGCGCTGTTCGAGCGCTGCGTGCGCACCGTCTTCTCCGAGCCGCAGCTTGACCGCGTGTACTTTGAGCTGCCGCGGCACGAGGGGGCCGTGCTGGCCGTCGAGCCGCTGCCCGGCCAGTTTGACCAGCGGGCCGACTCCGCCGCCCAGTGCATCCAGATCCTCTCCTGCGGCGAGCGCCCCACCGTGCGTACGGCGAAGGTGTACCTGCTTGAGGGCGCGCTGACGGAGGAGGAGCTGGCCGCCGTGCGCCGGCATCTCATCAACCCGGTCGAGTGCCGCGCCGCCTCGCTGGACGAACGGGATACGCTGGAAACGCCGTTCGAGCAGCCTGCGCCGGTGAAAACGCTGGACGGCTTCCGCACGCTGGACGAGGCCGGCCTGCAGGCCATGCTGGAGGAATACGGGCTGGCCATGGACCTGGCCGATCTCGCCTTCTGTCAGGCGCACTTCCGGCAGGAGCAGCGCGACCCCACCATGACGGAGCTGCGCGTGCTGGACACCTACTGGTCCGACCATTGCCGCCACACCACCTTCCACACCATCCTCGACCATGTGACCTTCGCTGACCCGCTGCTGGAGGCCGCCTGGAACGACTATCTGGCCACGCGCGCGGCCCTGGGCCGCGCCGAAAAGCCCGTCACCCTCATGGACCTGGGCACGCTGGCCGGCAGATACCTGAAGGCCACGGGCAAGCTGGAGAAGCTGGATGAGAGCGAGGAGATCAACGCCTGCACCGTGAAGATCCGTCCGGAGCTGGACGGAAAGCCGGAGGACTGGCTGCTGCTGTTCAAGAACGAAACACACAACCACCCCACGGAGATCGAGCCGTTCGGCGGCGCGGCCACCTGCATCGGCGGCGCGATCCGCGACCCGCTGTCCGGTCGCGCGTGGGTGTATGCCGCCATGCGCGTCACCGGCGCGGCGGACCCCACCGTCCCCGTGACGCAGACGCTGCCGGGCAAGCTCCCGCAGCGCACCATCGTCACCAAGGCCGCCGCCGGCTACAGCTCCTACGGCAACCAGATCGGCCTGGCCACGGGCATCGTCGATGAGCTGTATCACCCCGGCTACGCCGCAAAGCATATGGAGATCGGCGCGGTCGTGGCCGCGGCCCCGGCTGCAAACGTCCGCCGCGCGCGTCCCGCGCCCGGCGACGTCGTCATCCTGCTGGGCGGCCGCACGGGCCGTGACGGCTGCGGCGGCGCGACCGGCTCGTCCAAGAAGCACACGCTGCAGTCGCTGGAGCACTGCGGCGCCGAGGTGCAGAAGGGCAACGCCCCCGAGGAGCGCAAGCTCCAGCGCCTGTTCCGCAATCCCGAGGCCGCGCGGATGATCCGCCGCTGCAACGACTTCGGCGCGGGCGGCGTGTCGGTGGCCATCGGCGAGCTGGCCGACGGGCTGGAGATCGACCTGGACGCCGTGCCCAAAAAGTACGACGGGCTGGACGGCACCGAGCTTGCCATCTCCGAATCGCAGGAGCGCATGGCCGTGGCCGTCGACCCGGCGGACGCGCCGCGCTTTCTCGAGCTGGCCCGCGCGGAAAACCTCGAGGCCACGCCCGTGGCCCGCGTGACGGAGGAAAAGCGCCTGGTGATGCGCTGGCGCGGCGAGACGATCGTCGACCTCTCCCGCGCGTTTCTCGATACCAACGGCGCTTCCCGCCACATCAACGCCGCCTGCGCCGCCCCGGCGCTGCGCGCGCCCGAGATCCCGGCGGATTTTGCCGCCGGCCTGACACGGCTGGCCGCGTCTCTGCCGGCCTGCTCCCGCCGCGGCCTGTCCGAGCGATTCGACTCCACCATCGGCGCAGGCACGGTGCTCATGCCCTTCGGCGGCGTTCACCAGCGCACGCCCATTCAGGCCATGGTGCACAAGCTCGCCTGTGAGCGCGGCGAGACGGACGACTGCTCCGTGATGAGCTGGGCCTTTGACCCGTACCTGTCTGAGCAGAGCCCGTTCCACGCGGCGTGGTGCGCCGTGGCCGAGTCGGTGTGCCGGCTGGTGGCTGCCGGCGCGTCGTTTGAGGACGTCTACCTCAGCTTTCAGGAGTATTTTCCCAAGCCCGCGCGCGATGCGGCCCGCTGGGGTCTGCCGCTTGCCGCGCTGCTCGGCGCGTACCGCGCGCAGAAGGAGCTGGGCGTTGCCGCCATCGGCGGCAAGGACTCCATGAGCGGCAGCTTCGAGCACCTGGACGTGCCGCCCACGCTGGTCTCCTTTGCCGTCACGACGGAGAAAACGAAGCACATCGTCTCGCCCGAGTTCAAGGCCGCGGGACACGACGTGGTGTGGCTGCGCGCCAAAACCGGCGCGGACGGCCTGCCGGAGGCCGCCTCGCTCAAGGCGGTCATCGCCCGCGTCACCGCGCTGCAGCGCAGCGGGACGGCTGTGTCCGTCTGGGCGCCGGGCTTTGAAGGCCCCGCCGCCGCGGTGCTGCGCATGTGCATGGGCAATGAGATCGGCTTCGCCTTCCACGCGGCACGCACGCTGGAGGAGCTGTTTGCGCCCGCGCCCGGCTCGTTCGTCCTTGAGGTGACGCAGCCGGTTTCGGACGCCGTGCCGCTCGGCCGCACCGTGCAGGAGCAGGCCGTGACCCTCGGCGCGGAGCGCGTTGCGCTCGAGGCGCTGCGCAATGCCTGGGAGGGCACGCTCGAGCCGGTCTACCCCACCGTGGCCGCCCAGATGGACAACGAGGCCCCCGCGCTCTCGTATGCCTGCGCAGAGCGCCCTGTCCCGCGCGTGCATACGGCGCGCCCGCTGGCGCTCATCCCCGTTTTCCCCGGCACCAACTGCGAATACGACACCGCCCGCGCCCTGCGCGAGGCCGGGGCCGAGCCGGAGATCATCGTGGTCAACAACCTCACGGCCGCCTCCATCGCCGAGAGCGCCGCGCACTTTGCCGCGCGCCTGCGTCAGGCGCAGATCGTCTTCGTGCCCGGCGGCTTCTCCGGCGGCGACGAGCCGGAGGGCAGCGGCAAGTTCATCACGGCCTTCTTCCGCAACGCCGCGGTGAAGGACGCGGTCAACGACCTGCTGAAAAACCGCGACGGCCTGATGTGCGGCGTGTGCAACGGCTTTCAGGCGCTCGTCAAGCTGGGGCTTGTGCCGTTCGGCGAGATCATCGACACCGACGAGACCTGCCCCACGCTCACCTTCAATACCATCGGCCGCCATCAGTCGCGCATCGTGCGCACGCGTGTGGCTTCCAACAAATCCCCCTGGCTGATGGAAACGCAGCCGGGCGAAGTGTATACCGTACCCATCTCGCACGGAGAGGGGCGCTTCCTCTGTCCGGACGGACTGCTGCGTGCGCTGGCGGAAACCGGCCAGATCGCCACGCAGTACGCCGATCTGAGCGGCGTGCCCACGATGGAAATGCCGCACAACCCCAACGGCTCGGTCTGGGCCGTGGAGGGCATCACCTCGCCCGACGGCCGCGTCCTCGGCAAGATGGGCCACTCCGAGCGCATCGGCGCAGGACTGTACAGGAACGTGCCCGGCAATTACGACATGGGATTGTTCCGCTCCGCCGTGCGCTACTTCCGCTGAAGCGCGCGTTCAAGCAAAAAACGAGGGTTCCCGTATGGGAACCCTCGTTTTTTGCTATGCTTCGTTCCGCTCCGTGATCTGCTCGGCCTGCTGCAGAATGCGCAGCAGCGGCCGGAGCCGTTCGTCGAACGGCTGCACCGCGCCGTTGTGATGCAGGCGCACAAGCTGCGCCAGCTCTGCCGAAAGTCCGAAGCGCGCCACCAGATCTGCGGCCAGCGCGCCGTGCGGCGTCTCCGGCGTGTCGTACACCAGACACACGTCGTGCAGCGCCGCCGCCTGCAGCAGCAGCTCCAGCTCCGCTCCGCCGATGCCGGCTACCCCGGCCAGCTCCTGACACAGCTGCTGCGTGCGCCGGGCGTGACCGACGCGCCCGAGCTTTGCCTCGCCCATGCGGTTGAGCTGCTCGAGCGTGTGCAGCGCCTGGCTGGCGCTGGTCTGCTTCTGGACGGCGAAATTCCGGATCATCAGCAGAAGCTCCTTGAGATCGACGGGCTTGCTGAAGAAGGCGCTCGCGCCGGATTCAAAGGCGCGCAGCTGGTTCTGCTTGTCGGCAAAGGCGCTGACCACGACGATCGCCGTGGCGGACGGAGCGGCGGTTTTGCGGATGCACTCGGTGACCATAAAGCCGTTTTCCCCCGGCAGGCGCAGATCGACAATGGCCACGTCGAAGTGCTCCTTTTCTGCCAGGTCGATGGCCTCAATGCCGTCGGAGACATGACGGATACAGCCGACGCCCTTCACGCGCAGAAAATCCGTGAGCAGCTTTGCGCTGTTCGGGTCGTCCTCGGCGATCAAAATGCGGATATCCTGCAGACTGCTGCAGCTCATGGGAAACACCTCCGGTGTTGTGATCTGAAATGCTTGCCGCGCGGCGGCTCAGGCCGGCATCTCCGGCGCGGGCAGCGCGCCGGCCGACGTCTCCCACGGAGTCAGCGGCAGGGTGAAGGTGACGGTCGTGCCGCGACCGGGAGCGCTGTTGATGGCGATGGTCCCGCCGTGGAGCTCCACCAACTGCCGTGCCAGCGTCAGGCCCAGCCCCACGCCGTCGGAGCGGCGGCGATAGACGTCTCCGCACTGATAAAACTCCTTGAAGACCAGCTTGATGTCTTCCTTTGAGATGCCGATGCCGTTATCCTGCACGGAGACGACGGCGAAGCTGCCCTCTGCGGCAGCGCGCACGAAGATTTTTCCGCCCTCTGGCGTGAATTTGATGGCGTTGGACAGCAGGTTGTTGAGCACCTGCCGCAGCCGCAGCGGGTCGGCCAGCAGGGTCAGCGGCGCCGCGGTGTACTGCAGCGTCAGCTGCTTTGCATCGGCCTGCACGCCGAGCGCTGCGACAGACGCGGCGATCAGCTCGTCGAGCCGGACCGGCTCGCGGCTGAGCGTCAGCCCGTTCTGCTCCATGCTCGAGAGGGCCAGCACGTCGTTGATGAGGGCCAGCAGATCGTTTCCGCTGCTGCGGATGATCTGCAGATACTCCTTCTGCGTTGCGTTCAGCTCGCCGAACAGCTCGTCCGTCAGCACGTCCGAAAAGCCGATGATCGAGTTGAGCGGCGTGCGGAATTCGTGGCTGACGTTGGCCAGAAACTGCGTTTTCAGCCGGTTGGAGGCCTGCAGCTCGTCGTTTGCCTGCTGCAGCTGCTCCGTGCGCTGGCGCACGCGCTCCTCCAGCAGACTGTTGGCCTGCTGGAGATCGGCTGCCAGTTTCTCCAGTGCGGCCTGCTTTTCGTTGAGCTTGCGCACCAGCGCCGCGCCCTCCTCCTGCCGGTGATAGAGCGAGGCGGTCATGCGCGCAAAGCTTGCGCCCAGCTGCTCGATTTCGCTGATGTGCGCCTCGTCCTCCAGCGGCAGCTGCTCCAGGCGCGCAGGGGTGATCGTCTTGCTCTGGCTGATCTCTGTGGTCAGGCGGCTCAGCCGGATGATCGGGGCGGAGATCCGCTTGGAGAGGGAGGATACCATTGCAAACGCGCACAGCAGACATACGATCAGCGCGATGGCCAGCACCGAAAGGGCCCCGATGCTCACCACGGCCACCTGCTGAAACAAAATGCCGATGGCCAGCGTGCCGATGATCTCGTCGGCGCCGTTGCGGATCGGGTCGCCGACGACCCAGTGAAAATTGCCCGGCTCCGGCTCGGTCTGTCCGAAGTAGCGTGCGCCGCTGCGCGTGGTGTCGAACAGGCGTGTGGGCAGCTTGAGGCCGACGAAGCTTTTGTTGTCGTTGCGGGCGATGTTGGAGAGAATGCGCAGCCCGTCGACGGAAACGGAAATATAGGAATCGGAAACCAGCCTGGAATAACGCCGGCCCAGTTCTTCGTCATTGTTGCAGATTTTCACTCCGGCAAGGCAGCCGAGCAGCGTGCCGTCCTCGTCGCGCACGGGGACGCTCGCCATCTGCAGCAGCACCGGCGCAGCGTCCGGCTGCGGCTCGGCCGGATCGGTCTGCAGCACGGCCTTTTCGGCAAGCGCCCCGGTGAAAAAGGCCGGGTGCTCCTCCAGCTGCAGCGCCTCGGAGACGCTCTGCGCCGCACCGTCCTGCCAGGAAACGGCCGCCCGCTGCAGCAGCACCGCCGGCACGCTGCCGGGCGAGCCGCCGCTGCAGGCAAACACGCGCCCCTGCCGGTCGACGGCAAAGCGCAGGTCGTCCTCTGCCGCGGGCGTGAGCGCGGTGAAGCGCTCCGCCTGCTGCAGATAGGCGGAAACGGTCTCCTCAAAGCCGACCGCTTCCTGCAGCGCGCGCGTTTCCTCGTCAAAGAAGCGCCGGTATTCCTGCCAGGCGACGGTGATCGAACGGTCGAGCAGCTGTTTTGCGTCGTCCGTGATGCGGCGGTTGATGACCCAGCCGGCAAACACGGCGAACGCGAACATGCTCAGCAGCACGGTCATGCCGCACAGCAGCAGCAGACCGGAGCGAAGCGAGCGGGGCTTATGGAACATGATCTTCCTTCCCTTTAACCAATCCGTGATTGAGTGCGGCGATTGCAATATCGGTGCGGCTGGAGAGATTGAGCTTGCGCAGCAGCCGGGAAACGTGGGACTTTACGGTGTTTGCGCTGATGTGCAGCTCCGCGGCAATTTCCTTGTTCGGCAGGCCCCGCCCGATCAGCATGAACACGTTCAGCTCCTGCGGCGACAGGCCGCTCAGCGGGGAAGCGTCGCCCCCACGGCGCGGCGCAGGTACATCCCGTTCCGGCTCAGGCTCAGGGGCCGCCTCCAGAGAGACGGGCAGGGCAAAAATCGCCTCGATCAGCTTCAGGTTGCATGAAAGCTCCTCCCGGCTGCCGGCGGTTTTTCCGATCAGGAACACTTCGCCGCCGCGGGACAGCCCGGTCTTGAAGGCGAAGGTCAGATGATGCTCCGGACAGAGCGCGGGAGCGGCCCGATTGAACAGCGTATCGGCCTGCATGCGGGTGCGGATCTCCTTCATGCATTCGCCGGTCCGGCGGCACTGAAAGCATTTGATCGGCATGCGGGACGGAATGGTCAGCTCCCGCATCTGCGCGTCGGTCAAAACCAGCCCGATACCGAACCGGTCGGCCAGCGTATCCTGGAGACGCTGAACCTGACTCATCAGCTGTGCGGAATTCGGTGTTTGTTCCATGGCCCTGTCACTCCCTGTCAAAATGGATGGTGCAGTTTCACGTCTCGGTTGATTATACTAAAATTCAACCGAAAAGTCTTTCCTACTTTGGTACTAATTCTTTTGTCTCAGGCCGGGGGGACGGTATGCAGTCACCCGCGCCTCTGCCTGCTGTTTTTGCCCGTTTTTCACCATTTCGGACCATTGAATCGGCGTCTTTCACAAGATAATATAAAAACGAAGAGATCGTTCGGGTGAAAATGACGACGCGATGCGATCCCCGGCGTGGCGTCCGGCATGTACTTCCCCGGAATCTCACATCCCTGCGGTTCCGCGTGTGGCGGGGCCGCAGGCGCGGGCATCCGGATGTCGCCTGCCGCCGGACGGTCTGCCGGTTATTCGGAGCGGACGGCAAAAACGGGTCGGCGCTTTCCTGCACGCCGGTCCGATCCCAAAGACAACGCCTGCAGGGAAAAGAAAAAGAGGAGGAGAAAAATGAAAAGCAGAAACAGAAAAGGCGTATTTTCCGTTATATGCTGCTGTATCGCCGTATGGTGGTCCGGCGCGATCGCATTCGGCTATCCGGGTGTGATGACGCCGTACTGGCAGGAGGCCTTCGGCGTCGGCTCGGCCGCGACCGGTCTGGTCGTGACCTTCATGCTTTTGGCGCTGGCCATCTGCATGTTCATCAGCGGCAAGGTCAACGCCAAATACGGCATGCGCGTATGCGTTACCTGCGGTCTGGTCTTCAGCGTTCTGGCCATGATCATCCTGCTCAACGCGAAAAACATCTACACGGTTTATGTCTGGGCCTTTGTCAACAACGTCGGCCTGAGCTTCATGTTCGGTCCCGGCACCGCCATCTGCCAGCAGTGGTTTCCCAACCGGCGCGGCCTTGTCACGGGTGTCCTGAACATGGTCTTCGGCGGCTCGGCTGCCGTCATGTCCCCGATCTGGAACAACATGCTGGCAAACATGGGCTACCGCAAGCTCAACATCATTCTGCTCATCATGATCGTCATCACCGATCTCATCGCACTGATCGCCTGCGAAGGCCCGGGCCGCACCAAGCTCACGCCGGAGGAGAAGGCGGCGCACGAGCAGCTGCTGGCCAGCTGCGCCGGCAAGGGCAAGAAGGGCGGTATGGTCGCCAACTACACCCTGAAGGAAGCCCTCTCCACCAAGTGCTTCTGGCTGATCTGGCTCTCCTGGGTGTTCATGGGCGCGGCCGGCATCTCCATGGTCTCCCTGTCCAAGAGCTACTCCATTGCCATCGGCATCACCGGCGCCATCGTTCTGACCAGCTTCAACATCGCCAACGGCGTCGGCCGCATCATCTGCGGCATCCTGTGTGACGCCATCGGCCCGGCCTGGACCGGCGTCATCGCCTTCGTCATCTGCGCCGGCGGCTATCTGGCGCTGCCGCACGTCAGCGGCGTGGCAGGCGTTGCCATCTGTGCCATCTGCGTCGGCTACGGCCTTGCAAACCTCTTTGCGACAACGCCCTCCCTCGCCTCCGGCATCTTCGGCCTGAAGAACTTCGGAACCATCTTCGGCGTCATCTGGACCGCCTACGGCTTCATCGGCGGCGTCGTCGGTCCCATGCTTGCCGGCCTCGTGCTCGACCGCACCGGCAACAACTACAGCATTGTCTTCACCTA
>JALEMS010000010.1 GCA_022768185.1 Clostridiales bacterium
TTTGCCGGCGCTTTCTCTCCTTGCGGCCTCCTCCTTTTCCTTTTTGACGCGCGCCCGCTTTTCTGCGCCCTTTTGCCGCGCTTTTTCAAGCCGTTCCTCTCTCCCCGCGTTATAAGCGTCCATTTCTGCCTTCGACAGAATACATCTCCGTCCAGATACGGTTGAAATTCCCCGGAGGATGGGGTATACTGTTTGTTTGAAACTGTTCAGCGAGGTATACGCCCATGAAAGGCAACAAACACAAACGGCACGGCCGCCGGCGCGCCGGCGCGTTCTGTCTGGCCGCAGCGCTGCTGTGCGCGACGCTGTCCGCCTGCGGCGGCAGGCACAACGCCGTCACCCTCGACCGGATGGTCGGGGCCGGCAGCACGGAGAACCTGCTCACGCTGCACGAAAGCTTCCGCATCCGGGAAACCTCCTACACCGAACGCCCCAGCCGCCTGGTCTACATCGACCGGGAGCTTGGCTACACGGAAAGCGGAACCGAGCAGCTGCTCTGCCTGGACGGCGTGCCCGATTATCGCGCCGAGGGAGGCGTGTTTTACGCCTATGTGTACGCCGGCACGGAGAAGACCCCCGCGCCGAACTATGCCGGCGCGTTTTACAACCCCGCCTTCTCCCAAAACGAAACCATCACCGGCTGCCGGCGGGCCGGAGACCGGCTCTTTGTTTCCACCGAGCTGCCGGCAGAGGACGCCGCCAAAATTTTTGCCGCGGACGGCTATGCCGCCCGCGAGGGCGACTGTCTCACCTGCATCTACACGCTTGAGGCGAAGACGCTCTGCCCGCTGGAGGCCTTCGTCAGCGCCAGGAGCACCGACGGAACCATCGTCGCCTATTATAAAGCGACCGTCGCCTACGACGTGCCGCGTTCGGCCAATCTGGAAAAGCTTTACGAGCATGCCGGACAGACGGCCGACCTGCGCACCATTACCTTCGTCACCGCGCCGGACACCGAGCAGGAGCAGGCCTTCCGCCGTCAGGTTCCGAAGGGCGACAGCGCCATCGCCATCGTACCGGACGGCGCAACGCTGTGGCTCGACCGGGCGTGCACCGTGGAATACACCGGCGAGCCGGACCGGGTTGACGACGAGGAGGACGGGGACGCAGCGCCGCGGCAGGACGATCTGACCGTTTACGTGCAGCTCCCGTGAATGACCGCGCCGTTGCAAATACAGGAAAGCATGCCGCAGCGCCCCGCCCCGTGCGAGGCCTGCGGCTCCGTCATGCAAGCCGCGCCATTCCGCCGGAAATACTGCATATAGTGGTAATCATATTTTGTATATAACAACATCTGTACAAATCACAGATGTGCGGGTATAATACAAACGCGCTGTAAAGCACAGCCCAAAGGGAGGACAACATGAAGATCATCAAACGAAACGGCTCGGAGGCCGACTTCGATATTTCCAAAATCGTCACGGCCATCAGCAAGGCCAACGACACCGTCGACGAAAGCATCCGCATGACGCCCGTGCAGGTGCGGCGCATCGCCGAGAGCGTGGTGCTCTCCTGCGAGCAGCTCGGCCGCTCGCCCAGCGTGGAGGAAGTGCAGGACCTGGTGGAAAAGCAGATCATGGCCCACGGCGCGTTCGAGGTGGCCAAAAACTACATCACCTACCGCTATACCCGCACGCTCGTGCGCCAGTCCAACACCACGGACGACAGAATCCTCAGCCTCATCGAGTGCAACAACGAGGAGGCCAAGCAGGAAAACTCCAACAAGAACCCGGTGGTCAACTCCACGCAGCGCGACTACATGGCCGGCGAGGTCTCGCGGGATATCACCAGCCGCATCCTGCTGCCGAAGGACATCGTCGAGGCGCATAACGAGGGCATCATCCATTTTCACGACGCAGACTACTTTGCCCAGCACATGCACAACTGCGATCTGGTGAACCTGGAGGATATGCTGCAGAACGGCACCGTCATCACCGGCACGCTCATCGAGCGGCCGCACAGCTTCTCCACCGCCTGCAACATCGCCACGCAGATCATCGCGCAGGTGGCCTCCAACCAGTACGGCGGGCAATCGATCTCGCTGGCGCATCTGGCCCCGTTCGTGGACGTTTCGCGCCGGAAGATCCGCGCGCAGGTCGAGGAGGAGCTGGCCATACTCGATGTGAAGCCGGATGAGGAAACGTGCTCGCGCATCGTGGAAACGCGGCTGCGCGAGGAGATCCGCCGCGGCGTTCAGACCATCCAGTATCAGGTGGTGACGCTGCTGACGACCAACGGACAGGCCCCGTTCGTGACGGTGTTCCTCTATCTGGGCGAGGCAAAAAACGAGCAGGAAAAGCACGATCTGGCCCTTGTGATCGAGGAGGTGCTGCTGCAGCGCTATCAGGGCGTGAAGAACGAGAAGGGCGTGTGGGTGACGCCGGCCTTCCCGAAGCTGATTTACACGCTGGAGGAGGACAACATCGAGCCGGGCGCGCCGTACTATTACCTGACGGAGCTGGCCGCCAAGTGCACCGCGCGGCGCATGGTCCCGGACTATATCTCCGCCAAAAAGATGCGCGAGCTGAAGGGCGACGTGTACACCTGCATGGGCTGCCGCTCCTTCCTGACGCCGGACCGCTTCACCGACGCCGGCGTCGGCAACGTCGCCAACGCCGGAAACTATGAGCCGGGCAAGCACAAATACTACGGCCGCTTTAATCAGGGCGTGGTCACCATCAATCTGCCGGACGTGGCGCTCTCCTCCGGCGGCAGCATGGAGGCTTTCTGGCAGATCTTTGACGAGCGGCTGGAGCTGTGCCACCGCGCGCTGCAGTGCCGGCACGAGCGCCTCAAGGGCACGCTCTCAGACGCGGCTCCCATTCTCTGGCAGTACGGCGCCTGCGCGCGGCTGAAGAAGGGCGAGCCGATCGACAAGCTGCTGTACAACGGCTATTCCACCATCTCGCTGGGCTATGCGGGTCTGTACGAGTGCGTCAAGTACATGACCGGCAAGAGCCATACCGACCCCGCCGCCACCCCCTTCGCGCTGGACGTGATGCGCCGGATGAACGACAAGTGCGCCGAATGGAAGCAGGCGGAAAACATTGACTACTCCATTTACGGCACGCCGCTGGAGTCCACCACCTATAAGTTTGCCAAGTGCCTGCAAAAACGCTTCGGCGTGATTCCCGGCATCACCGACAAGGGCTATATCACCAATTCCTACCATGTGCATGTCACCGAGGAGATCGACGCCTTCAGCAAGCTGGCCTTCGAGGCCCAGTTTCAGCAGCTCTCCCCCGGCGGGGCCATCAGCTACGTCGAGGTGCCGGACATGCAGAACAACCTGGAGGCCGTGCTGCAGCTGATGCGCTTTATCTACGACAACATCCTGTACGCCGAGCTGAACACCAAGAGCGACTACTGCCAGAAGTGCGGCTGGGACGGCGAGATCGAGATCCGCGAGCAGGACGGCAAGCTCGTCTGGACCTGCCCGCAGTGCGGCAATCAGGATCAGGACACCATGAACGTGGCACGCCGCACCTGCGGCTACATCGGCACGCAGTTCTGGAACCAGGGGCGCACCCAGGAGATCCGTGACCGCGTGATGCACCTGTGAGGCAGCCGCGCCATGTATTACAGCCGCATCCGAAAAACCGACATTGCCGACGGCACGGGCGTGCGTGTGACGCTGTTCGTCTCCGGCTGCCGGCGGCACTGCCCGGGCTGCTTCAACCCGGAAACCTGGAGCTTTACCAACGGGCAGCCCTTCACGCCGGAGACGGAGCAGGCGCTGCTTGCGGCGCTGGCCCCGCCCTACATCCGCGGGCTGACGCTGCTGGGCGGCGAGCCGATGGAGCCGGAAAATCAGCGGGCGCTGCTGCCGTTCGTGCAGCGGGTGCGCGCGCGCTTTCCCGAAAAAGACGTGTGGTGCTTCACCGGGTGCACGCTGGAGGGCGAGCTTGCCCCCGGCGGCAGCCATCACTGCGAAGCGACCGACGCGCTGCTCGACTGCATTGATGTGCTGGTGGACGGACCGTTCATCGAGGCGCAGAAGGATCTGCGTCTCGTCTTTCGCGGCTCGGCCAACCAGCGGGTGATCGACCTGCGCGCCACGCGGGAGACGGGCCGTCTCTGCCTGTACACGCCGCCGCACGGAAACCGCGTCTGAGGCGTGCTTGCGGTATACCTCGAAACCACGTCAGCGAGCGCGGCCAGTACGGCCGCCTGCCGGCCCGCGTCCACCTGGACGGAGCCATGTTCAACCAGCAGCTGCTGCGCGACGGCACGGCCGTCGTATCCGCCCGGCCGCCCGACGTGACATACGTCGACGCCTTCACCGCCCTGCAGCGCGCCGCGCGCCCGACAGGCGCCGGCGTCCGGGCCGGCCGGAGCGGCGGGAGCAGACCCCATCGTCCACTACCGCACCCGCACCGGCACGAAATACCACCTCAACGGCCACTGCGGCTCCGGCACGTATCTTGAAACCACGCCGGAAGAATCGGGCGCCCGGGCCTGCAGCCCTGCGGCAAATGCGTCCGATGCGCAGCGCCGAACACGCCCCTCCCCGCCGGAGACGTCCGCACGTCTCCGGCGGGCTTTTTTGCAGCGCGCACGGCACGGACAGAACGGGCTTGACAAAGCGTTCCTACAGTTGTAGTATATCATTGTTACTACAACTGTAGGAGGCAGAAAATGAAAAAGCTGACCGACGGCGAATGGGCCGTGCTGCGGGCGCTGTGGAGCGCGCCGCGGCTGAGTCTGGGCGAGGTGACGGCGCTGGTGCAGGCGGAGACCGGCTGGCAGCGCAACACCGTGTTCACGTATCTGACGCGCATGGAGAAAAAGGGTCTGGTCGCCATCGAGCGCGGCAGCGCGCAGCCGTACCGCGCCGCCGTCACGCGCGAGGACTGCGCCGCGGCCGAGCGGGCAGAGCTGCTGCGCGTGTACAACGGCGCGGCGGGCGAGCTGGTGGCGGCCTTCCTGCGGCAGTCGTCCATTTCCGCCGAGGAGCGCGACCGGCTGCGGCAGCTGCTGGACGAGATGGAGGTTTGATGTGCACAACATCTGGGAATTTCTGCTGCAGACGCTGTCCGTCTCCGCGGCGGCGGCGCTGCTGCTGATCGTCAAGGCGCTGCTGGCCGACAAGCTGCCGCCGCGCTGGCAGTACGGCGTGTGGGCCGTGCTGGCGCTGCGGATCGTGCTGCCGGTCCCGACCGGGCGGGGCGTGCTGCTGCCGCTGCCGCTGTGGACGGAGCAGCTCAAGGCGCTGACGGAGGCGCAGCTGCACTCGGCCTACTCCGCCCCCTTCCGCCCGCTTGCGCCGGGCGCGCCGCTGCCCTGGATCACGCAGGCCCCGCAGAGCGTGACGGACTGGCTGTTCGTGGGATACGCCGCCGGGATCGCGGCGGCGCTGCTGTGGTATCTGGCGGGCTTTGTGCGGCTTCGGCTGCTGCTTTTGCGCTGCGCGCCGGCTTCGGCGGAAACGCAGGCACACGTCGACTCGGTCGCCGCGGCGTACGGGCTGCGCGCCTGCCGGGCCGTATCGGTGCCGGGACTGCCGTCGGCGTTCGTGTGCGGGGCGTTCCGTCCGGTGCTGGCTCTGCCGGCGGACGGGGAGACAGACGAGCTGGTGCTGCTGCACGAGCTGCTGCACCTGCGGTATCACGACGCGCTGCAGAGCGCGCTTTGGTGCCTGCTGCGCGCCATGCACTGGTGCAACCCCTTTCTGCAGTGGGTCTTCGCCCGCATCGGAAACGACATGGAGTCGCTGTGCGACCAGCGCGTGCTCGAGCGGCTCGAGGGCGAGCGGCGGCGCGACTACGGCCGCATTCTCCTGTCGATGGCAAACGAGCGCTATCCCCGCGCGCCGGGCACCACCTCGCTGTCCAACGGCGGGCGCAGCATCGCCCGGCGCATTGAGGCCATCGTGCGCTTCCGCAAATACCCGCGCGGCATGGCGCTGGCGTCGGTGTGCGTGGCGGTGCTGCTGGCCTGCCCGGTACTGGCGGGAACGGAGACGGCTCTGCCGGCCGGCGTCTGGCATCCGCACAACGAGGCCGCGCTGCAGCGGTCGCTGGCCACGGCACGCCTGCATCGCTGCTCGACGCCCGCCGGCGCGCTTGGCTGCTATATCGGAGGGGTGACGCAGGACAACGGTGTGCTGCTGGCCATGGCCTCCCCCCTGTCGGAGCAGGAATCGCTGGTCCGGCAGATGAACGCCGCCGCGGCGGACGGCTGGGTGCCATATCACATCGACGGCGGCTGGGAGCTGACCTACGCCCGGCGCGAGGGCTGCGTCGTATATAACCTGGCGCCGCAGCCGGACGGCAGCTATACCGCCGTCGCAGCCCTGTCGACCAGCGGCGTGTTTGACGAAGCGAACGAGCGCTGGCTGCGGGACCCGAACGAAACAGACCCGGACGGCGAAGACACGCAGGACGGCGTGGGCGAGCAGCAGGAGGCCGCCGTGCTGCTGACCGTGACGGTGCAGCGGGCCGACGGCGGCTGGGTCGTGCGGGAGACCGCGCCGCGCCGGGTCGTGTTCGGCGAGCCGTCGGACGCGCTGGAGCCGCTGTCGTCCTTCACCGCGCAGGGGCAGTATGCACAGGCGGAGCTGACGGTGCACACGGCGCGCGGGCTGGGCGCGTCCTACTCGCCCGGCGGCGTCATCACCGTCGGCGCGGGCGGCGATCTGACACAGCCGAATCCCGACGCAGCCTTTGCCTACACCGAGCTGCAGGCCGCCGTCCGCTGCCGCTTCGACCGCGCGGCCGTGCCGCCGGGGACCCAGTCGGTCGCCGTTGAGGGCATGCTGCTCAACGCGCCGGGCGACACGCCGGCCTTCCATCCCGGACAGACGCCGGTCTCCGGCGGCTGGAGCGGGCAGGACAACGCCGCCGAGGGCTGCCTGAACGACGAGGCATGGGACGGCACGCTGTCCCTGTGCATCAGCCGCTGGGCAGACGGAAACGACAGCGCAGACGCGCCTCTGCCCGCGTACTGCGCCCTGCAGCTGAGCTTTGACCACACGGCGGCGGAAACGCTGCAGCTTTGGGAGGACGAGGCATGAACGAGAGAAACATCACGCTGACGCAGGCCGTGCGGCGCATCGCCTGGGGCTATCTGCTGCTGCACCTGAACCTCACGCTGGGCACTTTCAACCTCCTGCCGGACTGGGGCGGCTATCTGCTGCTGCTCTCGACGCTGGCGGCGCTGGCCCCCTCGGCGCTGCTGCTGCGGCCGCTGGGCGTGCTGCTGGCAGTCTGGTCGGGGGCCGTGTGGGTGCTGGCGCTGTTCGGCGTGACGCAGCTGCCGGAATTTCTGTCGCTGATCGCCGCGGCCGCCGCGCTGTACTTCCACTTTCAGTTTCTCACGGAGCTGTCCGCCGTCAGCGCCCCGCGCGCGCCGGAGCAGGCCCGGCAGCTGCTGCGTCTGCGCACGGCGCGCACCGTGCTCGTCACGCTCTGCGCGCTGGTTCCTCTGCTCCCGCTGCCGCAACGGCCGGCAGAGGCCGTCGCCTGCGTGCTTGTGGCGGCAAATATCGCGGTGGCCGTGTGGTTGTGCGCCGTGCTCTTTCTGCTCTCCCGCCGTTTCAAGGAAGGCGGGGAAGAAATACAGCCCTTGCAAAATGGATGAAGTCCGGTAATAGCGGCACAGGCGCGCCCCAGGGCGCAGAAAACACCGTCTGACCGCCGCGGCCCCGGGCCGCAGGAAAGGAGCTTTTATGAACTATCGGATCATCGGCGAGCCGCTGCCCGCCGTGCTCTGCACGCTCGAGCAAAACGAAACCATGATCACCGAGCGCGGCAGCATGAGCTGGATGACGCCCAACATGAAAATGGAAACCACCACCAGCGGCGGCCTCGGCAAAGCGCTCGGCCGCATGTTTGCCGGAGACGCCCTGTTTCAAAACCGCTACACCGCGCAGGGCGGCCCGGGTGAGATCGCCTTTGCCGCATCCTTCCCCGGCTCGATCCGTGCCGTTGAAATCAGACCCGGCCACGAGATCATCGCGCAGAAGAGCGCCTTCCTCGCCAGCGAGGCGGGCGTGCAGCTGTCCGTCTTCTTCCAGAAAAAGCTGGGCGCGGGCCTGTTCGGCGGCGAGGGCTTCATCATGCAGCGGCTCTCCGGCCGCGGCGTCGCGTTTCTTGAGATCGACGGGCATGCCTGCGAATACACGCTGGCGGCCGGCCAGTCCATGATCGTCGACACGGGCTATCTCGCCTGTATGGACGCATCCTGTTCGATGGAGATCGTCACCGTGCCCGGCGTGAAAAACGCGCTGTTCGGCGGCGAGGGCCTGTTCAACACCGTGGTGCGCGGTCCGGGCCGTCTGGTGCTGCAGACGATGCCCATCAGCGCCGTGGCCGGCGCGCTGCGCCCGTTTTTCCCCGCCTCCTCCAAATAAGGAAACAGAAAAGGTCCGCCGCAAATGCGGCGGACCTCCGTTTTTTTGATCTGCTTATTCGGCGCCCAGCAGGGGCATCGGGTCGACGGGCGTGCCGTCCTGCTGCACCTCAAAATGCAGGTGCGGCCCGGTGGCCCAGCCGGTCGCGCCGGCATAGCCGAGCGTGTCTCCGGCGGCCACCGCGTCCCCGGCGGCGACCGCCGCCCCGGACAGGTGGTAATAGGCCGTGACCAGCCCGTTTCCGTGCGCCAGCGCAACGTAATATCCGCGCGCGGCGTCATAGCCGGCGTCGGACACGATACCGTCCGCGGCGGCCAGCACCGCCTCGCCCGTTTCGGCGGCCAGATCGAGGCCGCTGTGCGTGATGGCCGTGCCGGTGACGGGATGGGCGCGCGTGCCGAACGACGCTGTGACCTTCGCTTCCGCCGTCAGCGGCCAGGCGAGCGCCGCGGCGGCCTCTGCCGCATCCGCCTGCCCGTCCGGCGCGGCGGCGTCCGGAATGTCCGGGACGTCCGGCGTCTCCGAAGCCGGCGCTTCCGCGCGCAGCGCGGCAGGCGCGGGCGCGTCCTGCTTTTCCGGCGCGGCGGGGCCGGCCAGCGCGCCGCAGGCCGTCAGGCACAGCGCCAGCGCCGCGGCCAGCACAACGCCCATGGTGTTTTTCCGATAATGCATGATTTGAACCAGCCTTTCCTTCAACCGCGCCTTGTCCTGACACATCGGGGTGGTCAGCACACCGGCGCGGGCGTGACAGCCGGAGGCCAGAAGCAGCAGCGTTTCGGCATAGCCTCTTCGCTCCGGCCCGGTCAGGGTGCGCACGACGTCCTCGTCGCATGCCAGCTCGCAGGCACGCGAGACGGCGCGGCGCACCAGATACGCAGCGGGATTGAACCAGTGCAGCGCGTTTGCCAGCAGGGCCGTCCACTTGACAACGAGGTCGCCCCGCCGCAGGTGTGACAGCTCGTGCAGCAGCGCATAGCGCAGCGTCTGCCCTGCGCAGCCTTCCGGGATGACGATCACCGGCCGGATCAGGCCCAGCAGCATCGGCGAGCCGGCCTGTCCCGACACGACAAGCCGCACCCGCGCCCGCTCCCCGGCCAGCTGCGCGAGCATCTCCCGCGCCGCCGCGTCCGGCTCCCGCGCTGCGCGCAGCAGGCTGCGCCGCAGGCGAAGGTAGCCGCCTGTATGCCAGAACAGCATTGCGCACGCGCCGCCGGCCCATACAAGCAGCGCCGTCCCGGCTGCCGGCAGCGCCGCCTTCTGCGACGGCGCGCCGGGCGCGGGCAGGGCTTCGCCGTCCGGCGTGCCGGTCTGCGCCGGCTGCAGATGCACAGTGGGCGCAGGCACAGGCACGCGGCACACCGCCGGGGCATACACCGGCAGGCAGAACCGCACCAGCACCAGCAGCCACAGGTAAAACGCCGCCCGCCGCGGGAGCACGCCGCGCAGCAGCCGCGTCAGGCCCCAGGTCAGCGCGGCCAGCGCCGTTCCGCCCGCGGACAGGCCAAGCAGAAGGTACAGCGCCTCACCCATGCGTTTCCTCCAGCAGCGCGCGCAGCTCGGCCACGTCCGCCTCGTTCAGCTCCGTATCCACCAGGGCCGCAACCAGGTCGCGGGCGCGGCCGTGATAGAGCCGGTCGATGAGGCTGCGCGCGGCATAGCCGGCATAGCCGTCGCGTGTGACGCAGGGCGTGTAATAATACACCCCGCGCTTTTCCTGCGAAAGCGCGCCCTTGGCGCACAGGCGCTGCACCAGTGTCTTGATCGTGGAGCTTTCCCAGCCGGCGGTTTCCGCCAGCCGGCTGCGGATCTCCGTCATCGGCAGCGGCGCTCCGGCGTCCCAGAGCACGTTCATCACCGCCAGCTCGGAGTCCGTGATTTTTCCGTAAATGTCTGTCATGGTGTTCCTCCCGCAGATAGACTACAGCTGTAACCTGTCTGTAGGTTACACTTGTAGTCTCGTTTTGTCAAGAGGAAATGTTCCGTCCACGCAAAAAACCGGCGCTGACGCGCGTTTGCGTCAGCGCCGGTGCGGTTTTCAAAGGCTGCATTCAGGGCAGGCGGACGCCGCCGGTGCCGAGGTCGGCGCAGTGCCACAGGCCGTCGTCCGCCAGCAACAGGGCAAACTCGCGATAGGCCACGAGCTTTCCGGCATACGCGCCCTGTCCCTCGGCGGTGTTGCCGGCCCAGATGCCGCCCGACTGCCAATCCCGGGGAACGAAGGCATATTCGACGCGCCCGGTGACGGCGCGGCCGTCGGCGCGCATCTCGAGCACCGCCCAATCCACCGCCTCATAGCCGTCTGCGCCGTACGAATTGCCGGGCGCAAGGCCGGAGAGCTGCTCGCCCCAAACGCGGCAGGCAAAGGCTTCGGCCGCCGCCTCCGCCCCGCCGTCCTCCGCAAAGGCGATATTGGTATAGCTCACTTCCAGATTGTCGTATTCCAGGCGCAGCGCAGCCGCGGCGGACAGCGACGTCTCCGCGCCGGGCGCGGCGCTCCAGTATTCGCTCCGGCCGCCGCAGGTGTACTCCACACTGCCGGCCTGCCCGCCGCCGGGGCGGACGGTCATGCGCACCGTGCCGTCCGCCGACTCGAGCGTCAGCCAGAAGTCGTCCGGCTCGGTCGACGGCTGCTCCGTCTGCGTCCAGCGGTAGCCGCCGAGCACGACGCTCAGCCGCTCTGCATACCGGTCGCCGCTCGCGTCAAAGCTCTTCCAAGCCCCGGACCCGGCCAGATGCAGCGTCATGCTCATACCGCCCGCCTGACGGAGCGAATAGACCGCCCGGTCGGGCGTACGGACCGACGGCACATACGAGACCTCCCGCAGGCTGCCGTCGATCGCTCTGCTGCCGAAATAGCCCGACTGCTTCAGAAATACCCGCGCGGCAGCCTCCGGCTTGAGCAGCTCGGTGCTCCGCCCTGCGTCACACTCGGCCTGCAGCCCGGCGTAATACTCCGCCGCAGGCATGCCGCTGTCTGGGAACCAGAGGTACGTGTTGCCATAGCCGTCGGTCATGCGTTCGACGCACCAGATGCCGCCTTCGCCCGGCTTTGCCGGCTGGGAGAGCGTCAGCACCACGGCGTCATCCTGCGATCCGTTGCCGGACAGATAGGGAGGATTGCAGGGATCATAGGCCAGGAAGCGATGCGCGCCGTCATAGGTATAGCCCTCGCGCAGCGCGGTATCGCTGTAAGCCGTCAGGCCGTTTCGCCTGACAAAATCGTCGGCGACGCGCTGTCCGAGATCGCACAGACGAAGCCATTCGGCCTGCTCCTGTTCCGCCGTGCCGGCATCTCCGCTGGGATAATAGCGCACGTCGGTGGGCACGCACAGCCCGTAATACCACGTGCCGTCCGTGGCAAAGAACGACAGGCCGCTGCCGTCCGCGCACAGCCAGCGCTCATACTGCGTGCGGTCATACTGCACAAGGGCAAACAGCCAGCCGATCCCGCTGTCGACATAGCCGTCGCGCTCGGCGGCCTCGGCAGACGCCTTCTGCGTCACGCTGAAGAACGGCTGTGCTCCGTCCGGCTTCTCCGCCGTCACGCGCAGCGCGTCGACGTCCTCGCGCGGCAGCGCCGCGGTCAGTCCGCCGCAGCGGTAAAGCGTCATGTCCTCGTCCTGCCTGGCGCCGGCGAAGCTGCAGCCCACGGCGAGGGCTGCGACAAGCAGGACGGCAGCGAGGGTAAGCCCCGCCGTTTTGGGTCGTTTGGCCAGCATATGGATCCGCTCCTTTAAGCTTTTTCCGTTGTCAGACATGGTGGTGGCCGCGGTCAGCAGCGGGCTGCGGCGGCAGGTCATGCCGATGAGCGTGCGTCCGTAGGCGGCGCGCTCGGCCTCGCCGAGCCGACGGACGGTGTCCGCATCGCAGGATAGCTCCGCGTCCTGCCGGGACAGGGTCGCCGCACGCCAGACCAGAGGGTTATACCAGTGCAGTGCCAGGCATACGCCGCGCAGCACGGCCCAGACGTGGTCGCCGTGCGCGAAGTGCACGGCCTCGTGCGCCGCGGCGTGCCGCAGCACGGTTTCGTCGCCCGCCGCCTCCGGCGTGACGTAGATCGCCGGACGCAGCAGCCCGAACAGGCACGGCGAACCGACGGCCCCCGTCTCGTACACCGGCAGCCGTCCCTGCGTCCCGATGCGCCGCCGCGTCCGCCGCAGGCGCACGGCAAAGCAGGCGTTTGACGCGGCAAAGACCAGCGCCGCAGCCGCCGCGCCGGCCAGCCACACGCCCCCGGCCGCGCGCTGCAGCCGGCCCGCGCCGGCTCCGTCCGCAGGCTGTCCCGGCGCTTGTACCACCGGGACCGCGCCGTTTTCCGGCATGCCCGGAATCGTTGGGGTCTCCGGTATCTGCACCGACGCGCCGGGGGCGTCCGGCGTCTGCGCGGCGGCAGACTGTGCCGGCGTCTGCACCGTCTGCTCCGGCTGCAACGTCTGCACGGCGGGGCGCGCCCGCAGCGCAGCGGCAAGGCTGGCCGTGCTCAGCCGGCTGCTGCCGAACGTAAACGGGACGAGCAGCCGCACCAGCACCACCGCCCACAGCGCATACTGCAGCCGCGGGCTGACGCGCCCCCGCAGCACCCGGCGCAGCAGAAGCACCACCGCTGTCAGCACCGACGCGCCGAGGATCCATTCAGCCATCCTGTTTCGCCTCCATTTCGCGAAGCAGGGCGTACAGCCCGTCGATCTCCTCCTGCGGCAGCGTCTGCCGCTGCGTCAGAGAGCTGACCATCATGCACAGGCTGCCGTGATACACACGGCCGAGAAAGTCCTCCGTCTCGCGCAGCGCGGCGTCCTCGCGGCGCACCAGCGGGCGAAAGCGCTTGAGTCCGCCCTCCGTGCCGGAAGCCACGGCCCCCTTTTCCTCCAGCCGCCGCAGCAGCGTCAGCACCGTGCTGCGCGACCAGCCGGTCTCCGTCTGCAGCCGCTGCGCCGCCTCGCGCCCGGTCAGCGGCGCATGCGCCCACAGGCATTCCATCACATGCCATTCCGCCGCCGTAAAGTCGATCGTCTTCCCGTCCATTGCCGGTTCCTCCAAATGAGCATTTTACAGTTGTAAACTCAGCATAGCAGAATTGTTTACAGTTGTCAACACCCGCTTGCGGATAAAAATGATGCCCCGCCGGCAAGCGGCAGGACATCGAACTGCTTCAGACTCTATCCTCCATGCGCGCAAAGACGCCCGCCGCTTCCCGACGGGGAAAGCAGCGGGCGTCTTTGCGTCAGTGGCTCAGCGCAAGCTTTCGCTCCTGCTTCTTCAGCAGGCGGGCAATGTTGCCGCGGTGCATCCAGATCATGAGAGCCGCCGTTACGATGCACAGGATCGTCGCGCCCCAGTCCTGCCCGCAGAACAGCCAGATGCCTGCGGGGATGCAGGCCGACGCAATGACGGAGCCAAGCGAGACATACTTCGTTGCCAGCACGATCACCGCAAAGACGGCCAGCAGCAGCAGGCACAGCCGCCAGTTGATGACGGCGATCGCGCCCACTGAGGTAAGGATGCCCTTGCCGCCTCGGAAGCCGTAAACGGCGGGGAACGTGTGCCCCACCACGGCAAACAGATATGCCAGGCACTTGCCGAACAGCGGTGCGCCCAGGTGGCGGAACACCAGCGCGCCGATGAGCGCCGCGACGACGGATTTGAGCACGTCGATGGCAATGACCGCCGCAGCCAGCGCCTTGCCGTAGCAGCGGTAAAAATTGGTGAGCCCGGCGTTGCCGCTGCCGTGCTCGCGCACGTCGCTGCCGCATTTGCGGGTGGAGATGATGATCGCGCCGTTGATCATGCCCAGCGCATAGGACACGGCAGCCACGAACAGACCGGAAACAACCGGATCAAGCTGGATCTGCATACAGATGAACCCTTTCCCTCGTCCCGTTGGGCGGGACATTCGACCGTTTCAGACAATTATCGTAATTTTATCATACGGTATCGAAAAGGTAAAGAGGGCTGCGCCGGGTGTATTTTGAATAATTCGTGAATTCTTACGACGAACGCGCCCTGCCAGGGCAGGGCGCGCCGCACGGTTCTTTCGCAGGATCCTCAGTCGTCCCGGCAAACGGGCCGTCCGCCGCCGCGGATCCCCAGGCGCTCGCGCGTTTCGACCAGCCGGTCGACCTGCGCATGTGTCAGCTCGTTGGCGCGGCCGAGCACGAAGCCCGTGTACATGGTGACAAGCGCATAGTATTCCAGCGACTCCATGCGCATGTAGGCCTGCATGGGATCGTCGCCCCAGGTGAGCGCGCCGTGGTTGGCCAGCAGCACGGCGTTGTGCGTGCGGCAGAAGGGCGCGACGGAGTCCGGCACCTCCTGCGTGCCGGGCGTGGCATACGGCGCGACGGGCACCGTACCCAGCTGCACCACCGCCTCCGGCAGGATGGGCCGGTCCAGCGCGATGCCCGCGATGGCAAACGATGTGCCGACCGGCGGGTGCGCATGGACAACGGCGCGCACGTCCGGGTTTTCCCGGTAAACGCGCAGGTGCATCTTCAGCTCGCTGGAGGGACGGTGCGTGCCGCACAGGACGTTGCCGTCCAGATCGGTCTTGATGAGCATCTCCGCCGTCATAAAGCCCTTGGACACGCCCGTCGGCGTGGCCCACAGCGTATCCGGCGAGACGCGGCAGGTGATGTTGCCGTCGTTGGAAGCGACATAGTTTTTCTCATACAGGCGGCGGCCCACCGTGAGGATGGCCTCGACGGCGGCCTCGTCGGAGAGATACGGAGCGTTGTTCACAGCCGCGCTCACTCCTTACCGATGCCCAGCGCCTCAAACGCCTTGTCATACGGGGCGCGGCACAGACCGCGCTCGGTGATGATGCCGGTGATGAGGGAATGGTCGGTGACGTCAAAGGCGGGATTGTAGACCTTCACGCCCTCGGGGGCCATGCGCTCCTGATACCACATCTCCGTGACCTCCTCGGGGCTGCGCTGCTCGATGGGGATCTCCTCCCCGGAGGCCAGAGACATGTCGATGGTGGAGCTGGGGGCACAGACGTAAAACGGAATGCCGAAATGCTTTGCCAGAATGGCAACGCCCATCGTGCCGATCTTGTTGGCGGCGTCGCCGTTGCGGGCCACGCGGTCGCAGCCGACGAAAACGATGTTGATCTTGCCGCTCTTCATCATGGAGGCGGCCATGTTGTCGCACAGCAGGGTGGTTTCGATGCCGGCGTTGTGCATCTCAAAGGACGTCAGACGCGCGCCCTGCAGCAGCGGGCGGGTCTCATCGCAATAGACGCGCAGATCGGTCCAGCCGTTTTCCAGCGCGATGTACATCGGCGCGGTGGCCGTGCCGTACTTGGCGGTGGCAAGGGTGCCGGCGTTGCAGTGGGTGAGGATGCCGTCGCCGTGGTGCAGCAGGCCGAAGCCGATCTGACCGATGCTGCGGCTGATGGCCACGTCCTCGTCCCGGATGGCCTGCGCCTCCGTGAACAGCCGCTCCTTCAGCTCCGGCAGGGGCAGCGCACGGTTTGCCAGCGCCACGCGCTCCATCCGATTGAGCGCCCAGAAGAGGTTGACCGCCGTGGGGCGGGAGGAAGCAAGGTAATCCTTCTGCTTTTTGAACTCGGCATAAAAGCCGTCGAAATCGGCCGCGTCGATGCGCGAGGCGGTCAGCGCGATGCCGTAGGCCGCGCACACGCCGATGGCCGGCGCACCGCGCACGCGCAAAACCTTGATGGCCTCCCAAATGTCCTCGATTTTGCTGACCTGAATCACCTTGATGGTGCCGGGGAGCAGCGTCTGATCCAGGATCTCCAGGCAGGAGCGATCCTCGGAAAGAAGCACAGTATCAAGCTGCAGGGCATTCATGGTGTGTCTCCTTTGTTTTCTGCATCCGGAACGGATGCGTTTTTCTTCTTACATTATAGCGGCCGCGTGCCGGCAAAACAAGCGACGGCAGCAGTTTCCGCCGCAGCGCCGCCCGTTTTCAGCGGGTGTCACAAATCTCACCGCATCCTTTTGGATAATTTGGCGTCTGTGTGTCGGGGGGATTGATTTTGCACGCGCGTTCGGCTATGATGTACATGCAGACCGCGTTTCACGGCGGTTTTTTACACTTTTTTAACCTTTCTGCTGCACTATTCGCTATAATACAAACAAAAAGGTGCTTTCCGCCGCGCGCTGTGCGCGCCGCCGGAGCACGCGCCGAAAGGAGCTTCACCATGGCGAAAAAAGCGCTGATCGTCGAAGACGACGGCAACATTGCAGAGCTGCTGCGTCTGTATCTGGAAAAGGACGGCTTTGAGGTCGCGCACGCGGTTGACGGCGGCGAGGGCGTCGCCATGGCGGCCAGCTTCGCGCCGGACGTGATTTTGCTGGATATCATGCTGCCGGTGATGGACGGCTGGCAGGTCTGCCGCGAGGTGCGGCGCAAATCCAGCGTTCCCATCATCATGCTCACCGCCAAGAGCGAGACCTTTGACAAGGTCTCCGGCCTGGAAATGGGCGCAGATGATTACATCGTCAAGCCCTTCGAGGTCAAGGAGCTGCTGGCCCGCGTGCACGCGGTGATGCGCCGCTCTGCCGGCGAGACGCCGCCGAAGGCACACCGGCTGGACTTCGACAAGCTTACCATCAACATGGACTCCTATGAGCTGATCGTCGACGGCAAGAAGATCGACACCCCGCCCAAGGAGATGGAGCTGCTCTTCCACCTGGCCTCCTCCCCCAACCGCGTCTATACGCGCAACCAGCTGCTCGACGAGGTCTGGGGCTTCGACTATTTCGGCGACTCGCGTACGGTCGACGTGCACATCAAGCGTCTGCGTGAAAAGCTCGAGGGCGTTTCGGACAAGTGGTCGCTCAAAACCGTCTGGGGCGTGGGCTACAAGTTTGAGCTGCTGGAGTGACGGAGGCTGAAGCGGCATGAACAGCATCTATTCGCGCAACTTTTTCGTCACGGCGGGACTGGTGCTGCTGAGCTTCGTCATCCTGGCCTCAGCCATGCTGGGCTTTGCGCGGAGCTTTTTCATCAACGAACGGCGTGAGGCGCTCGACAACAGCGCCGAGGAGGCCGCCCGCTCCTCCGTGTCCTCCTTTGCGGAAAACCACGTGCTGGCCGGATGGGATCTGCGCATGAATATCACCACCATCTCGCGCAGCACCGGCTTTCACATTTTCATTACCGATTACAACGGCAGCGTCGTCTCCTGCTCCGATCTGCAGTTCGTCTGTGAGCACCTTGGCCGGCGCATCCCCGACGACGTGATCCGGTCGCTGTCCGAAGCGGGGGCGTATGACAGCATCACCACGCTGGGCGGCTTTTACTCCACGCGCTACTTCGTCTCCGCCACACCCATCATCTGGAAAAGCGGCGACTCCAGCCTGCTGCTGGGGTACGCCTTTGCCGCCTCCGACGCCACCGACATCACCAGCTCCTGGGCCAATCTGTCGCTGATCTTCATCCTGACGGCGGCAGGCGTGCTGCTGGCTGCGCTGGTGGTCTCGCACGTCTCGTCGAAAAAGCTGGCAAAGCCGCTGGATGAAATGGCCGTGGCCGCGCGAAAATTCGCGCACGGCGACTGGTCGGCGCGCGTCCCGCTGGATGACCGCACCGATGAGATCGGCGCGCTCATCTCCGCCTTCAACGCCATGGCCGACTCGCTCGAGCGCTCAGAGGTGCAGCGGCGCGAGTTCATCGCCAACGTCTCACACGAGCTGAAAACCCCGATGACCGCCATCGCCGGCTTTGCCGACGGCATCCTGGACGGCACCATCCCGCCCGAGTCGCAGAAGAAATACCTGGCCACCATCTCGGCCGAGACCAAGCGGCTCAACCGGCTGGTACGCGATATGCTGGAGATGTCGCGCAGCCAGGATCTGGCCGCCGACCCCATCAAGCGCAAGGATTTCGACATTTCTGAGCTGCTGGTGCAGACGCTGCTCAATTTTGAGGCGCGCGCCAACGAAAAGCACCTCGACGTCGATCTGCAGCTGCCCGAGGACCGCATGATGGTCAACGCCAACCCCGACGCCATCACGCAGGTGGTCTACAATCTGCTGGATAATGCGGTGAAGTTTGCCTCGCCTGACAGCATGCTGACGCTCTCGCTGTGGAAGCAGAACGGACTGGCCTATGTTTCGGTGAAGAACCACGGCGAGACCATCCCGCCGGAGGAGCTTTCTCTGATCTTCGGCCGCTTCCATAAGACCGACCGTTCCCGCTCCCGCGACCGGGACGGCGTGGGCCTGGGCCTGTACCTGGTCAAGTCCATTCTCAACAGCCACGATCAGGACATCGCCGTCACCAGTCGCGACGGCGTGACCGAATTTGTCTTCACGCTGGCGCTGGCAGGCAAGCCTGCCGCCGGCAAACAGAGCAGCAAGCAGACAAAGGCCGCTAATAAACAGAGGCCGTCTGCATAAAATAGGCCATGTGCCGCACCGGCCGGTGTTTACAGATTGTTCGCAAAGCGTTCATATCAGGCACAAAACTTTCCGATATCTTTAACGCAGCCGAAGGAGGATTCGCCTCATGAACCAGGACCCCTGGGATCAGCCCCGCGCCGAAGGACGGAGCGGCCCCGGCAGCGAGCCGGGTACGCAGGAAGGCCGCCCGCGCCGGCGGCGCATCACGGCGCTGATCGTTTGTCTGGCCGTTGTTCTGCTCGCCGTCTGGTATATCGCAGACAGCTTTGTCTCCGTCCGTGATCTGCTGCCGGGCGCGGTTTTCCCGTTCATCAGCGAAGACCGGGACGACGATGATTTCGATGACTACGGCGAATGGTTCGACCATTTCTACCGGGAAAACGAATATGACAGCGACTTCACCGGCGAGTATCACATCCCCGCCGCCGACGCTGCACCCGGCGTTACGCTGGCGCTCTCCGAGGGCGCGGCAGACAGCCCGCTGACGCTGCAGGAAATCTACAAAAAATGCGCTCCGTCCGTCACGGCAATCATCGCAGGCGTGGACGATGACAGCTACTACTGGGGTACCGGCATCGTCATGACGGAGGACGGATATATCCTCACCAATGCGCATGTCATTGACGGCGCGGTCTCCGCCTCGGTCACGCTCTGGAACAACGAAACCTTTGATGCAAAGCTTGTCGGCGCCGATTCTCTCAGCGACATCGCCGTGTTGAAAATCGATGCGCACGGGCTGACGCCGGCGGAATTTGTCAGCTCCGCCTCCCTGCAGGTGGGCGATGAGGTCATCGCCATCGGCAACCCGCTCGGCGAGGAATTCCGCGGCACGATGACCAACGGAATCATCTCCGCCATCAACCGTGACATCGCCTACCGCGGTCACACCATGACGCTGCTGCAGACCAACGCCGCCATCAACGAGGGCAACTCCGGCGGCCCGCTCATCGACCGTGCAGGCCGGGTCATCGGCGTGACCAACATGAAGATGATCTCCAGCTATTCCAGCATCGAGGGCATCGGCTTTGCCATTCCCACAACGAGCCTCAAGCCGGTGGTGGATGCGCTGCTTTCCTCCGGCAAGGTCACGGGCCGCCCGGGCCTGGGTCTGACAGTCGGCGCGATCCCCGAAAAGGCAGGCTCGGCCTACGATCTGCCGAAGGGACTGTATATCAGCCAGGTCTCCGAAGGCTCCGACTGCGAGGCCGCCGGCATCCGGGTGGGCGATATTCTCACCGCCGTCAACGGCATTCCCGTCACCACGACGGACGAGGTGTCCGCCATCCGCGACACGATGACCGTCGGCGACGAAATGACGCTCACCGTCTGGCGCGACGGCGAAACGTTTGACGCCGTCATCCATCTGATGGAAATGTCCGACCTGTACCGCTGATTTTTTACACCGCTTCCTCTCAATTTCTCAATATACCTTTCACTCCTCTCTTTTGTGGCAACCCCCGCCGGGAATGCACCCCGGCGAGGGTTGTTCCATTTTACTCGAATTTCATGCCGAGGGCATGCGCTCCGCGTCCCGGTCGGCCGTTGAAAGCGGCCGATTCAGCGCTCGCCGTGCAAAAGCTGCGGCTCCGCGGTACACGCCTGCGGGCGGCAAACGCCGCGAGGCTTTTTCAACGCGCGATTCCCGGCCCTGGCGGGGGGCCATAAGGCAGGAATTCCTTTCCGTACCCTATTGTGCATTCGTTGCCGTTCAGGTATAATAGCGCAGAGCAGCCACTTACCGTTTGTTGATTCAGATACCGAAGCGAAAAAAGAATTCAGGGAGGCACTGTATGAAGCATCTGTCCGAAAAAAGAAAATTTATCATTGACACGGATACCGCTTCCGATGATGCGGCGGCTATTATGATGGCGGCACTGTCGGACGACATTGAACTGCTCGGAGTTACCGCCGTCAGCGGAAACGTGGATGTCAGACAGGCGGGATTAAACGCGCTTCAGACGCTGGAAGTCTGCGGCAGAGGAGAGGTGCCGGTATACCTCGGCGCAAAGCGTCCGCTTTTCCATGAGCGCAAAGCAACCATCAGCGTCCACGGAAAAGACGGTATGGGCGACAGAGATCTCATCCACCCGGTCGGAACGATGCAGGAGATGCGCGCGGTGGACTTTATTCTTGACACGGTAAAAAAATACCCGGGCGAGGTGGAAATAGCGGTTTT